>LR026962.1:713448-960968 GCA_900498215.1 uncultured Paludibacter sp.
TGGCAATGAAAGGAATGGTAGAAGTTCCTTTTAATGATAATAAGCTGGGAATGAGTATGGAAATAAACAATTTACAATACAGTGTTTATAATCAGGATAATTTTTCTTTTCCAAAAACTTATTCGGTAATTAAATTTAACCCGTACTACAAAATTACAGGCGACGCGGGTTTTTTAAAACTGGGAGTAAAAACGGGCATCTCCAATCAGGGACAAACATTCACTCCTTCACCCGATGTGGAAGCGCAATGGAACGCCATTCCGGATAATTTAGCTCTATATGGAGGAGTTACGGGCGATTTGCGTATCAATACAATGAGTTTAATGTACGATGAAAACCGTTATCTCTCCTCTCCTCTTCGCCTCAACGACCTTTACACGCCTATTAATGCTTTTGCGGGTGTAAAATTCAAACCTGCATACAATTTTCTTTTGGATGTTTTTGGGAGTTACAAAACCATTCACGACCAATATTTTTTCATTAATAGAGAATACACCAGCAACGATGTTCCTGAGCAAAATTTGGAAAGAATTTATCAAAATCGTTTTGATGTAATATACGCTGACGCCGTTCAAAGTACGGTGGGTTTACGAGCAGATTATAATTACAAAAATCAAGTAAATGTTTACCTGAAAGGCGCTTATAATTATTGGGATGTGGACGGCGAACAATATGCTTGGCAGTTACCTGTTTGGGACATTGATTTTGGAACAAGCGTACAGATAATGAATAACATAAACGTTTTCACACAAATATTTTTTCAAGACGGAAGGTATGCTAAATTAGGCGATAAAGCGGTAAAAATGACACCAACACTGGATATAAATCTCGGAGGTTCATACACTTACAATAATTGGCTGTCGTTTTTTGCAAAGCTGAATAATATTTTAAACAAAAAATACGATATTTACTACGGTTACCAAGTGCAAGGAATCAATGGAATGGTGGGAGTAACGCTATCGTTTTAAGGAAAATATTGAAAAATAGAACAGGCGTACTTTGATTTACAGGTACGCTTTTTTTATGGTGGTGAAATTATAATTCTTTCTTTCCCAGAACTTAATTTCTTCTTCAAATAAGTTTTGAGCTGAGATTCCCAAATTACGTTGTTTTAATTTTTTACGTAAAAGGTCGGAGAGTAAATAAGAAATAAAATTACTTGCTCGTTTCTCTGTTTTTAAATGCAACGAATCTTCTTCAATCAATTCATTTGGATGAATCAAAAAATTGATGGGTTTGAGTGTGTTTTTTGTTTCCTGATAAAGAAAATGCCTGGTCATTTTATTCAACTGTGGCGAAATACGCATAAATGTACCAATATACGGAAATGCAAACGAAGAAACCGGAACCTCAAGCAATTGCGTATTTCCCTTTCGCGCTAAATTGTTTTCCGACACATAATAAGGTACTCTGGGAGCTTTCAGCCAAGCCAATTTCTTTTTACTACCCAACGACATAAACATATCAATCCGTTGAGGTGCAACCGAACTATCTATCTTAAATCCGGCTTCAATCAACGCTTTCGCAGTAAATTCATTCACACGTAATGCCGGAGCGCGAAAGGTCAGCACTTCTTCTCCCGAAATATCTTCCAAAATTTTTTTTGCTTCTCTGAGATGATGTTTTTGTTCATCAAAATTCATCAAATCAAAAGCTTGCTTATGGTCGTGAGTTAAACCGTGGCAAGCCACTTCGTGTCCGAAAGGTTGTATCATTTTCACAATTTCGGGCGCATCTTTGGCAAAATCGGCCACAAAAAAAAATGTGGATTTGACATTATATTTTGCATACAAATCCAACAAACGAGGCATTCCTTCTTTCCAGACTTTTACGCCCGTTTCTGTTCGTAAACCGCCATTCACTATGGATGTAGTTTCCACATCGTTAGTGAAGAAAGCTATGTTTCTTTTTTCTGACAAAAAATAATTATTTATTTCAACAATGCTTCTAATTCCGATATTTTTTTTGCGGGATTTCCTGCCACCAACGTATAATCATCCACATTTTTATTCACAACAGAACCGGCAGAAACAACAGATTTTATTCCAACGGTAACTCCCGGTAAAATAATGGATTTTACGCCAATCCAAGCACCGCTTTTTATTATAACAGGACTGACATAGGAAGGAAAAACACCTTCAAAATGCAACATAGGATTGGAATGAGCCAAAATAGTTGTTTCGTTGACAATTGACACATTATCTCCAATGAAAATATATTCGGGATATGCGTTATCAATAGCACACTGAATACCAATGTACACATTATTTCCAATATTAACCCCACGCCAACGGTGCATTTTAATTCTCCAATTATTTATCGGGCAGAAAAATGCAAACCGATACAAAATAATATTTTTAAGTTTCCTAAAAACAAATTTCGTTTTCGACATTTTTCTTCTGCTTGCTGAATTTTCAATCGCTTTTTTTGTCTTTCTTTCAGCAGAATAATAAGGAATATTAAAACTTTCGGGTACGTTATCCATAAACAAATGTATTAAAGTAGTCCTCCATTCAGATCTATAGAAGTTCCATTTATATATTCCGTATCAATCAAATATTTCACTGTTTTATAGACATCTTCCAAGTCGCCGAATTTCTTTGAGGGGATTTGTTGTAGTATTTCTTCACGCAATTTTTCAGGAACATCGTTGATTGTCATTCCGGCATTTGTGTAGCCCAAATTAATATTGTTGATAGTAATTCCTTTTTGTCCGTTTTCTACGGCGATGGTTTTTGTCATTCCCCAAAGTGCCGATTTTGAAGCAGCATAAGCGCTTGTTCCAATCACCCCACGTTGTGCAACAATGGATGAAAAATTAATAATTCTTCCGAAACCTTTCTTGTACATCAGAGGAAGTACGGCATTGATGGCTCTGAACGTACCACCAAGATTGATGTTTATCAAATTCATCCAATCATCGGCATCGGCACGGCGTGCCAATGAATTGTAATTTGTTCCGGCACAATTTATCAGCACAATTTCATCATTTTCATTTACAGATTTCTCAATCCAGCTTTGCACCTCTTTTGTATTTGCTACATCCACACGAGTAAAAAGTGTTTCCAACTTTGTTTCGGGTTCGGTTCCGTTATATGTTCCAAAAACAGTATGACCTTCTTCTTTAAATTTCTTCAAAAGAAAAAGTCCTATACCTCGCGATGCGCCCGTAATAAGTATTTTCATCATTTTATGAATTATGCTATTTAAAACCTTATCTTATATCAACCTTAATAACCTTGAAATCTTATACAAAAACAACCTTATTACCTTATTTGATGGGTTTTATCGTTTTTTGATAAAATCTCATAAATTCATCGTGTTCTTCTGCAAAAGTTTTCTTTTTATGATGTTCCTTTTGATTGAGAATGTATTTACATACTTTATCTACATCGCTTTTTGATACAGAAAAAGCCGAACAAGAAACTTGCCATTCAAAATTTCCGACGCATAATTTATTTTCATTAATAAATTTAGTCGAACTTTTCTCTATTATTGTTGCGATAGTTTGTTCATCTATCGAAGGACTTCTTGAGATTAAAAAATGAATGTGTTCAGGATTTGCATATATCGCATATAATTGACATTGATTATTTGACACAATTCCTGTAATATATTTTTCAATTCTCTCCCTATGTTGTTCTTGGATTAGAGATAAACGATTCTTAGTTATAAAAACGAAATGTGTATATAAGTTCCTGTATTCTATAAGCATTTTTTCTTCTGGTAATAAGGTAATAAGGTATATATTTATTGTTATTCTTTATTATTAAGGTTAGCTTAAGATAAGGTTTATATTATGTTACAATTTGCATCAATAACTTACTAATACTCCAACCAACCTTTCGACTAACGTTCCCAGTACGCTTTAACCATTCCTGAGTATATTTTTTTCAGAATTTTATTTCGTTGAGCGAAATATTTCAAATTGTTTCTTAAAAACTCACGCAAATGTAATAAAAACCATTGAGAAATATTATCGCTCCACAATGTATGCGCCAACATTAGATTTTGTTGAGGGAAATTCCCTTTATTTACGGCTTCCATAATTTGTTTGGAAGAATGAAAAGTCAATCCGAATTTATTTTCCACTACATCACGTACCGAATACTTTCCTCCATCCCACGCATAACCGGTATCCGTAAAATAGAATACTTTCTCAAAATCGGTAGTTAAATACGGTTCGCCGATTAAAGCAAAATCTTTTAAATTATACTTGCCCCAAAAATCACGATTATCATATTTAGACGTGGAACTTCCGTGCATACAAACTGTTTTAACCGGATAATAAGTTCTGAAATACTTCAAATTTTCTTCAAATGTTTTTTTTGCTATTTCGAAATTTCCTTTTGAAAACGATAAATCTTCATAATGATATCCTATTTCGTGCCCTAATTCAACGATTTTGCGAATAATATCAGGTTGATTGCTTTGTTTTACTATCCGGAAATAATAGGTGGCTTTTACTCCCAGTGCGTTTTCAACTTCCGCCATCTTTAATGCATTGAAAGCGAGTTCATCCACATCGTGTCGAAGAATTAAAAATTTACCGTCCGGTTTTTTACTACAATACGTTTCGTACGTTATCAACGAATATCCGTTTGATAAAAAAGTTTTCAGTAACCGCTTATATGTTTTGAGAGTAAAATCCATTAATTTAGTGATTAACGAGTAGTGATTTAGTGATAAATTATTTTTTCAAGGTTTTTTTAGCTGTCAAAATACTTGCTGTAAGCATTTTCAATAACTCTGTTGTATCATTTATTAAACTTTCATACTCTTTCTGAGATAAATACTCACATTTGAACATTAATTTTATCCAATATTCGGTTTCACAACACTCTTTTTGAGCAATTCCATATTTATGTATAAAATCAAGTTTACTTTCTGCATATCTTCCTTCACTTATCAGAGCGCCTATTGCTGTTCCGCTCCTCAATAATTGTTTAGATAATATGTTTTCCTTTTTTTCTTCATTTAAATATTTACATACCTTTACAACTTTTATTGCAAAATCGAAACTTTTATCAGATAAAACAGAAGTCTTCATAATTAATTTATATATACATTTTGAAGATCCAACAAACTAATCACTAATCATTAATCACTAATCACTAATCACTAATCACTAATCACTAATCATTAATCATTAACAACTAATAATCAATCACTTAAACACATTTTGACAATCGGGATTTTTCTTCATTATTTGTTTACTCTGAGGAAAATTCTCAATAAACCAAACTAAAAATGCCGTAACATCTATTTTATCAGCAAGCATTTTTTTTCTTCTTAACTGAAACTCTTCACTAAGATTTTCTACTAAAAGCAATTCTTGCACTTTTTCATAGAGTTTATTCTTGTTCTCCGTTTTGATTCCAAATGTTAATCCATATTTATGCTCCAACTCTTCTAAAACACTTATTTTCCCTGCAAAATCATTAAATCTCACTGATGGAACTCCCAGCATCGCCGCTTCTACTGCCATACTTTGACTGTCGCCAATGTAAAGTTTGGAGTAGAACATCACGTGATGTATGTCTAAAGGATCAATTCTTAACCGATATTTTTCAAACTGAGGTTCCAATTCTCTTTCGGAAGTAATATAAATATCGCCGTAAGGTTGAAGAATTTCAATTAATTTTTGTGCAATTTCGGCGTTTATCCCTTTTGCATTTACATCGTGATAAGCGTTGAGCTTTGCAAACCGAAGAATAAAATAAGGTTTATCTACCGAAAAATATNTCTCCACTACTTTTTTATCGGGTGTAAATTGATTTGGATGTAAATATGCCAGTTTATGATATCCGTGATAAAATGTGGTTTTACTGTTCCAAACAAAATTATTTACTCCCACCGGAGCTAAAATCGCAGAGAAATTACCATATACACTTAGCGTCCATAAAAATAGAAACAAATTTAGGGTTACATCATCTTCTCCACACTGTACAGATGGAATTCCCTGTTTTTTAGTAACGTAAGAAAAATCACCGGTACCAATAATCATATCTGGATTGAAACCGGATGTATAATTCAAAATATAATTCTGAACTTTCTTATTCAACTTTATCTTTTCGAGAATGTTTTTTCCTTTCGGGATGGTAATAACATCAAACGTTTCATTTTTCAACAAATCAATCAAAATATCTTTTGGACGTGCTAAAATCCGAACTTCGTGTCCATTCTTTTTCAGTTGATGAATAGTGTTTTTGAACAAATGATAATGTGCCGGATGATTTAACTGAAAAAGATATTTCATATTGACAATTGATAATTATGAATTGATAATTTTCAGAGTAACTCCACCCCAAGAATAACCGACACCAAATCCTGCCAATAAAATATTTCCTTGAAGTTTTTCTTCTTTCTGTGCGTGATACAATGCAATAGGAATGGTAGATGAAACAGTATTCCCTACGTTTTTCAAATAAATATAAAAATTCTCAGGTTCAATCCCAATCAATTTTCTCAAATAATTCATCATATATTTATTTGCCTGATGAAAAACTACTAAATCCACATCTTCGAGTTTTAATCGATTTTTCTCCAACACTTTTTCTACCAAAACAGGAACAGCATCCGAAGTAAAATTAAAAATTTCGCCACCGTCCATAAAAAGATAATCGGAAGATTTAGGATTGCCGTTTTCATCAAATTCCATATCATTTAAAGGTAGTGGATGACGTAAACCGCCCTTTTTTACAATCAAATTTTCAGCGCCTCTTCCATCTGTTCCCAATGAGAATTCTCCTATTTCTGCAAATCCATTATCTGAAATTAATGTAGCAGCCGCAGCGTCTCCGAAAATAGTGCGGTTTCCTTTGTCTTTGGGATGTATATGTTTATTGTATGTTTCTGCGGTAAGAAGCAGAACATTATTGGCAATATTTGCCATTATAAAACCTTTTGCCAAAGAAAGTCCATATACATAGCCCGAACATCCCAAATTAAAATCCAACGCCCCAATATCTGTTCTTAAGCCCAATTTATCTTGAATAACACATGCTGAAGTTGGAAGAAAATAATCAGGACTTTGTGTGCAAAAAAGAACAAAATCAATGGAATTCTTGTCAACAGTATGCTCCGTGAATAGTTTTTCTGCGGCTTTAACGGCTAAATCTGCNGCCGTTTCATTTTCCATAGCCACACGNCTTTCCTCTACTCCGACTTTTCCNGCTATTTTTTCNACNGTCCATTCCGGAAATTCCTTTACCAAATCATCATTAGTTACAATTTTATCCGGCAGTGCGTAGGAAATAGNTTTGATGTATGCTTTCATTTTGGTTAATTGGTTAATTAGTTGATTGGTCAATTTATAACAAAAACTTACAATCAACAAATTACTTGTTTACTCATTCACTTGTAGCTCTGTTACTTCTTTGATAAAACCAAATCATATAACTCCTGAATAGTTTTCGTAGGTTTCATTTCATCCGGAGTTAATTTCACTTCGTATTTTT
This sequence comes from uncultured Paludibacter sp., assembly GCA_900498215.1. Lineage (GTDB taxonomy): Bacteria > Bacteroidota > Bacteroidia > Bacteroidales > Paludibacteraceae > UPXZ01. Next base: position 720,909 of record LR026962.1, read on the forward strand.
TTGCAATCATATTCAATACAGCCAAAGCAACTAACGACGACCATTCTTCTAATTCCCTGAAACGTGTTTCCATCGTAAATACAGAAGTGTCTGTATCATCAAACTGATTTCCAAAGTTTTTTATAAATTCTTGTTTATCCATAATTATTTAGTTTTTATTAGTTCGTAATTATCAAAATAACTTAACATTTTTAAGTCTGAAAACGAATCTGATATTCCATATTTATACTTATATAAGTTCAAAGGGTAGTTATTTAATAAGAAATTCAGTTTCTCATTGCCATACAGATGTCTGTCTTGATTGTTTTCATCAATTCCAGAAAAAGTACTACCATAACCAATCCAACCCATATTTTTAGCTATAATAGAAACATAAAGTTGAGGGGAAGCACTTAATACAACAATCAAATCATTGGTTGATTTTATATTTGTGATTTTGCCTAAAATATTAATATTTATTTTTTCAGTAAGTTCATCAGCAAATTGATTAAAATATTCTTTCCCATTTCTATTAATTAGGTACGTCATTATTTGTTTTTTGAATTTAAAACTACTGATTATTCTTAATTTACGTAACAATAAAAGATATAATACTCTAAATTTGTATATATTTCTTAGTGTTAATATACGAAAAGAATCAAAATCTATTAATGTTTTATCTAAATCAACAACTATTATAACATTTTTAGCCATTTTTTTTTCGATAAAAAGATCTTAAAATTATACTTAAATACCCTTTGAAATCATCCTTCAATGACACATCTGGTGAATTTGAATATTTATTTTCAAAGAAATATCTGATTTTTTTAAAATCTAAATTTATAATGCATTGAAAAAAAGAATAATATATTTGAGGAGACATATAAGTGTAAATACTTTCTTCTAATTGAGGTGTTATTTTTTTTAAATCGTTAGGAATCAAAGATGAAAAAAAGTCACTTCCATTCATTAAACCTTGATTGATAGATCCCCATATTCTAGGATTCGTTTCAATCAATATAAATTTTTTATCTTTTGTATATTTAAACTCAAACATCACAAAACCTGTCCATTTGATTTTAGATAATATCATCTGTGCTACCTGCTTCATTTCTTTTCCTTCAATACTTTTTCGATAAATACTTGAGCCTCCTGAGTATGGAAACTCTATTAGTCTTTTATGAGCATATTCCGCTTGTATTTTCCCATTTATAGCATAAACTGAATAACCACATCCAATTCCTTCGATAAACTCTTGGAAAATATAATTTGAAAAACTTCTATTTTTATACTTATGAAAATTTTTAATTGTTTTACAGTAAATAACTCCTTTAGAAGATGATTTGTTAACAGGTTTTCCAACAAAAGGAATAACTGCATCATCAATATTTAAGTATTCTTTGGGAACATTAATACATAGTTCTTCAGCTATTTTTTGCAATTTGCTTTTTATATGTAAATTTTCATAATCTTCATAACAACCAAGATAATTCAAAGATTTTCCATATTTCTTTTTTCGTTTTATAATTTCTCCAATATAATCACTATGCACAGGCAGAAATAAATCAATATTAAACTCCGATATTAGATTACAAATTTTATCGAGATATGAATTTATGTCACTATCAAGGATGACTATATGTTTATCTGAATATCGAGTATGGATTCTTTTGGTATATTTTAAATTATCATAGGAAAATATTTTAACATCATTGTAATATTTTTTTATATATTTAGCGATGACTACACCTTTATTACTTGATATTTCTCCAATTAAAATATTAAACATTATTAGAATACATTTTTCTGATTAATTTTATAGCTATAACTCCTAAATTATAACGAATAGGTTTATTCACACACACAAATCTGCCATACTCCACCAATTCTCCTCCAAATTTTTCTTTAAAATCTCTTACTCCATAACTTTCATTCGGCTTTCCCGCTCCCATAAAATCAAATTTGTCAAATCCATTGTTGGCGGCATATTCAATGGCGGCATAAGTTACAGTTACCGAAGGATATAAATGATTATATTCTTCTTTTTCTCCGCATACAAACCACTCATATAATGTTTTCTTTTCCAAAGAAACACAAGCCATTCCGCTAATGACTAAATTATTATATTTAGCAACAAATAAATGTCCGTGAGGCAAAGTTATTAATTTCTCAAAAAAATCTTTTGGGAAAAGTGGTTTTTTCACTTTTTGTTTGTACAATTTGCTCAAGATTTCATAAAACTCATCAATGTCTTTACTCTCTTTTGTTTCTACAACTTTCACTCCGGCATCTTTTGCTTTTCTAATTTGACGTCGTTTACTTTCACTTAATTTCGATATTATTTTTTCAATATCCTGCGTTGTTTCAACTATGTAGTTCAGATGTTTATTATAATTAAAACCACATTTTTCAAAGTTCTTTTTATATCTACTGTAATCATTGTTATTACGAAACTCAATATAAATGGATTTTCTTTTCAACTGTGCTTTGGTATAAGTCAATAAACGTTCCAAAGCTTCTTCCGAAATATCATCAGCCAGTAACGGACCGCCATGAACAATGGCTCTACGTGAAAAAAAACGTTTTAGTGAGCCCTCNTTGCTTATAATAGAGCCACAAACTATTCCTTTTAAATGATTATTTTCTTCTACTCCAAAAACAAACGATTCCAAAAAAGAAAGCGAACGATAAAAATCATAACATTCTTTGGTTTGAAAAAATGTAGTATTAGAAGATTCTTTTGCCAGATTTTCCCATTTATTTTTATCGATATTATTTTTGATTTCGATCATTTGCAAATAGTCTTATCCTTTAACTTGTTTGTATATACTTATGAGTTTATTTGAAATAGTTTCAGAATCCAGTCCCAACTCTTTGATTCTCTTTCTACTACCGGTTCTGTTTCCAAATTGTAACGCCATCCGTAATTTCTCCATCACTTCTTTCACATCATAAGTCTCACACACATAACATCCTTCCGTATCTCCTATTACTTCTTTCACATCGCCTACATTCACACTTACAATAGGGCAATTACAAGCCATTGCTTCCTTGATAAATTGTGGCGACCCTTCGGTAAAACTAGTCATTAAACAAACATCCACCCCATTCATCAAGCAAGCCACTTCATTTCTTGTGTATCCTTTCAATTCTATCAGTTTAANATTCTCCAATTCGTTCACTGCACTTATAGCCAATTCGGGATTTTTTACCGAATTATAAAATGNTCCTGCAAACAATACATATTTGGTGTCGGCGTGTAATTTTAATTTTTCCCGGCATCCCTTTTTATCTTGGGGAGAAAATAATTCTGTATCTACTCCGCAAGGTATTAAAGCATATTTGCTTTTTACTTTTGCTTTTTCTACATTTTTGTGTGATACAAAGATATTATATTTNGATAATCTAATACTCCATNNGGAAAAACGAAAAGCAGCGTTATGATTAATGTCGCTGCCATGGTACGTAGTAACTACCGGAATCTTACGCTGGAGATTTGTCAACAATCCTGATAAACCGTAATGTGCATGTACAAGATCGGGCTGAAACTCTTTTATCTTCCTTATCAGAGGTTTTATACTCTTGAGATAGCCCATTATTCCTTTTTGTTCAATAGTAAAAAAATCAGTTTCAATACCATATTTATTTAATCCATCTACCTGTTCTGTGATAAACGGTGCAATTCTACCCGAATTTTTACTGCAAACTATTAATACCCTCATTTTCGTGTTTCGGATCTCNGATTCTTAACTACAAAATATTAACTGCTNATACAGACTACTGATTACGCAAGACCTCTTCCTGCCAATTTAAACCAATTCCAAGCCACAATAATAAAAAATAACGCCACCAAATAACCTATATAATATTTTTTTGTTTTATTTGTTACTTGTGTTNTCCCAAAAGCTGCAAACATCAATATAAAAGGTAATGCTGGTTGGTGAAAACGTTCTGATTGTGCAAAAGCGCTCATTGCAATTACAACCAAATATCCCAACATAAACGCCCCAATTAAAGTAAAATCACGCCATTTTTTATTTTTTATTATCCAAATAAATGACAATGCCAAGAAAAAAACCAGTATTTCTTTATCAAAGTTTCCACCATTTATTAATTGTTGATTCATTTGTATTTCGATATTTACCATTGTAGGAATGGGAATAANAAAAATAGCCGGTGCAAATACAGCTGTAGATGCCTTACTGGCAAATTTATTNCCNCCCTCCCGNTGTGCTCGCCATTCCATAGAACCTTCCTGATTTGTGCTACGACTTTTCCATAATTGTTCTACCTCCGTAGAGATTTTTCCACCAACAAAGAAAGCTATAGCTACTATCACCCAAATACCGATAATAAATCGTTGCCCAAATCCTAATATCTTTTTAGTTGAAAACAAAAGCGCCGTAAATAAAGAAAATAATGCCGTAACTCCCAATACTGTTCGAAAAGTAAATATAAGCGCGGCTAATATGAGAGGTACAAAAATATTAACAAAATTAAAATTCTTCGACCTCAAAAGAAAATCGGCACGCTCAATAAATGCAACCGATAAAAACACCATTTCTACCTCTTTGAGATGCAATCCGCAATAATAGATAAGATTAGGCATTAACATTATAAATATAGCAGCTATTCTTCCTCCAGCTTCCCCAAAATTACGAGACGCAGTTTTATAAATCAACACTGCTGTCCACGCNCCCAGGAGGGCTTTAATTAAACGAGGAATAATTATAGCGTTTCCAAAAATCATATAAATGGTTCCCAAGTAGGTAGCGTACCCGGTATCTCCTATGCTCATACCGGCAAATATTACACTTAACGCAGAAAAACCTTTTCTGGCAACTTCGTTTGCAAAATAATCATAAGTTAAAGAATCTGCGGCTTGAAACTCGAATGGAGTTCCTGTCAACAATAAATAAAAGAAATAACTGAATACCACCCAGACAACACGTATTATTACGCCGGTAACAAATATTCTTTTTATAAAGGTTTTAGGAGAGAGCTTTGCCCATTTTTTAATAAATAAGTTGGAAAAATAGAAGAAACCGGCAACTTCCAATATTCCGATTAAATATACATACCAATACATAGCAAATTGAAAAAATAACACCGAAACTCCCATCAGCACTATAAAATAAAGTATAATGGCTCGATTGGTAAAAAATTTTGGAAAATAGTTCAGCAAGTTGGTTGAGTTGTTAATTGGTTGAGTTGAGAATAAACCTCTGTTAAATTTTCAATATGCAGTTCTATGCTGTATTTCTCTTTTACAATTTTAGCAATATCGACTGCGTTTTGTTTATACGTTTCCTTATTCTGCAAATATACCATAAATTTTTCAAGTAAATCTTTTTCATCCTTTGTTCCGTATAATGTGGCAAGTTCTCCTTGTTCCGTTATCTCATTCATTACTTCCCAATCATTTACAAAAACAGGCATACCTGACGCCATTGCTTCTACCACTGCTATGCCAAAAGTATCATGTTCTGTGGCATAAATAAATGCATCTAATTGAACCAAGATATCCGGCACATTGTTTCTTACCCCAAGAAACGACACTTTCTTTTGTAATTTGTTTTCGTCGCAAAACTTTACGCAATCATCGTATTTTGTTGCAAAATTTTCAATACGTTTTCCCACAAACAAAAAATGAAAATCAATACCTGTTTTATTTAAAACATTTAGAAATTGGCAAATCGTAAAATGATCTCTTCCTTCATTGAAATTTCCGACCATTCCCAACAATAGNGTTTTTTCATTCAAGCGTAATTCGTTCCTTAAAACACTATCTTGATTGGAGTTTATCGCTGATTCCAATTTTTTAAAATCGATGCCATTATAAATCACCGATTGTTTAGAACTGATTAGCTTATACTTATTTTCATAATATTTTTTTTGATATTCACTCACAAAAATATTTAAATCCGTTTTTTTTATTATATAGTTTAATAAACATTTATTGGAATTAAAATCGAAACTGTGAAAGGTTAGAATTATTTTTTTTCTAGTAAATATACAAGCTAACCGGGCATAAAGTGCATCAATGGGCTGTTGTGCATGCAAGATATCAATATGATGCGTAAGAATAAGTTTTCTTAATTTCCACAGATAGGATATAATGTTTTTCCTTGTACGTAATTTATAAAAAGGAACGCCTGATCTCACAAAATCATTTTCCAGAGCCCCTCCTTTTCTATAAACGCCTATCGCCTTGAAATCCTCTTTTTTAAGGTTTTTACATACATCCAGCATCAATGTTTCTGTTCCGCCGCGATTTAATGAACCAAAAAGAAAAGCTATTTTCATTTGTTTATATATGATTTCACATAAAAACCCAATTTTAAAACTGAAAAATACGTTTTTAGAATAAACTTGGGCAAAACTCTATAATATATTTTATATTTTGTTTCGTGTTTTTTCCAATCTATATTGTATAAAATATTATCTACTTCCTTTTTATTTACATTCTTCAGATAATAAGGCAGCAATCCATACAATGCCAGTTTTTCAAATAAATATTTAAAATCCAAATTCTGCATCAATACACCGTAATCCGCAAAAAGCATATGCTCTTCCGGCTTATATAATTTCATTCCAATGGCTCTGTTTGTTAACTCCACATCTTGATTGTAATATGCCAATTGTTTATTTAAAAATACCACGGGNTATTTTAATGCTATTCTTACCCATAAATCAAAATCTTCACCCAGTTTCAAATGAGGTTTAAATCCTTTTTTTTCGGTAAATATTTTCTTTGGAATAATTACTGCACCTGTCCATAGCGGCATCCACATAGTTTTTGCATATACCTGAAAATAATTGATTATTCCTTTTTCAAACCCAACTTCCACTCCAATATTAGCAGGTATNTTTTTTCCGTTCTTTACTTTATAATAACTGCTTCCATAAATGCCTGCATCGGGAAATTCTTCAATCAACGCTTTCATTTCCTCCAAAAAAGTCGGCTCCCACCAATCATCCGCATCCAAAAAAGCAATATAATCGTATTTTGCAGCTTTTACTCCGTTATTCCTTGCAGTTGAGACTCCCTGATTAGATTGAGTTTGCAGTTTGCAATTTGTAGTTTGTAGGAAAACGCTCTTTGCTACTTCAACACCACCATCTGTACTTCCATCGTCAACAATGATCAACTCAAACTCCTGATAAGTTTGATTGAGCACCGATCGGATTGCTTTTTCTACGTAAGGAACTTTATTATGGAGTGGTATAATGACTGAGAACATATTCTATCCTGTAAATAAATAATTTTATGTACGAATATATTTTTTACGTGATTTGGGATTTTCTATTCTAAAAAGCATTCTTTCTACAAAATAGAAAAATTTATCCACAAAAGCATATCGTTTTATTCTTTTCAATTGACTTATGGGGAATGACCATATTTGATAATCCTCTAAAATTTTAGACGGTAAAAATTCCTGCAATACTTTCAATCGCTCGGCTTTATCCTGCTCGGAATTAGTATTACTGATACCACTCATATCAAACAAAGTAACATCTATGTCAACATATTGAATTTGCTCCCCGCCAAAAACAATTGCCTGTAAATACCATTTCCAATCGGAAACAATTTTAAGGTTTTCATCATACAAAGCGTATTTTTCAAATAGACTTCTTTGAATATAAGCTGAAGAATGATTTAATGTTCCGGTATAAAAATCAAGCATAGTAGGCTGTAACACTGCAAAACCTTTGTCACGTAAAATTTTTCCGGAAAACATCTCTTTCAACATATTACCATACATAATAGTTGGAAAGTTGAAAGTTGAAAGTTGAAAGAGCATATTTTCTACTACTTTTTCATCAACCAAACAATCTCCCGAATTCAAAAACTGCACATACTCCCCTTTTGCTATTTTTATGCCTTTGTTCATGGCATTATAAATACCCGTATCTTTTTCAGAGAAAAAACCACCACTTATATCACCGTGCATTGTTTTCCAAATACAATTAGTAAAACAACCATTTTCTATTATTAATTTTTCTTTTACAAAGTCGTCAATAACTTCCTCATCAGACAAAGTTCCCCCTTTAGGGGGCTGGGGGGCAGTCCCATCCACTATAATGACTTCAAACTCTTTGTAAGTTTGATTCAGCACCGAACGAATTGCTTTTTCTACATAAGGAGCTTTGTTGTATAATGGTATGATAACGGAAAACTTCATATTATCTACTTTCTTTTAACATCTGCTCCATTTTAATATAAATTCTAAAAGCGATAGGATGAACTTTTAATAATTTATATATTCTTTTGTGCCTAGGGTACACGCTCACTTCTCTAAAACTTGACCAATTTATCAGCTGTTTTACTTTTGAATAGTCTTTACCGTACACATCTGCTTTGGGCGACATATAAACAGTAAAATATTCTCCGGCAATTTCTCTGTAAACCGTTGTTTTATCAATATCTGCTTTGGGGATAAAGAAATCGGATAGTTTATTGGCAACTTTGATTATATCAAAAATTTTTTCCTCGGAAAATGTTTGCATTTTTGAACCGCTCCTGATTCTGTAAACATACAAAGTATGTGGAATACAGTCTACTGAATTAGTATAGTACATTACTTTTGGAACCCAAAGGTTGTCTTCGTGGGCAATTCCGGATTCAAAAAAAAGATTATTTTTCAGTAAAAATTCCCTCTTATATAATCGCAACACTACGCATACAAAATGAAATTTTCTACTTGTTAACGCGTATTTATTATAATATTCCCAACCGTTTAAATTATTTTCAGTTACTCCTGTATCTTCTTCTTCTTTTCCGTTAGATTCATATTTTAATTTTCCATTAAAGCATAGAATTTCGGGGTGGTTTGCTTTTAGTTTTTCATCCAAAACAGAAAGTGCATCGGGTAAAATCCAATCATCACTATCCACAAACCAAATATATTCTCCTTTTGCTGCTCTCATTCCCTCATTTCGAGCTGCAGCAGTTCCACTGTTTTTTTTATCAATAACAATTAAATTATTGTATTTTGTTTTATATTCATTTAATATATTCAAACTTTTATCTGTAGAACCATCGTTTACACAAATTACTTCAAACTCTGTATAATTTTGCATTAATACTGAGTCTAAACATTCCCGTAGATATTTTTCTACGTTATAAACAGGGATAATAATGGAAAAAAGGTTTTTCATTCCCACTCGATATTTTCTTTAATTATTTTTGCGGGAATTCCTCCAGCTAAACATTTTTCAGGAATATCAGAATTCACAACAGCTCCTGCCGCAATAATTGCACCGTCTCCTATCCTTACTCCTTTTAATATAGTTGCATTAACGCCTATCCAAACGTGATTTCCAATTTTTACCGGTTGTGTTGTACTTGTTTTATTTTCTTTAATTGTGTGGTTATCACTATCTCTTATTGTAACATTTTCACTTATTACCACTCCTTTGCCTATCTCAATTTTTTCAAAGCAACTTAAATTCAGGTTGTGATTAATGTAGCCGTTTCCTAAAATAAGTTGCGCTTTTTTGTTAATGTATATTTTTGCTCCGGTGTAAATATCAAAACTTCCGGATACTTTTAGAACTGAATTTTCTGCCATAAATAGGTAGCTATAAAAAGGATCATTTTTCGACCAACTTTTATTGATGATTAATTTTCCTTTTTCTAAAAAAACAGAAGCGGAGTTATGAATATTACATTTTGTTTTTCTATGAGCAATTACAATATTTTTTCCTTTGGATTTTGTATGAAAGTAAATTCTCAAAGTATTTATTAATGATATATTTTTGTATTTTTTCATCATTCCTTAAATAAATATTTTGAATATTTGTTTTAATCTTAAATCTTTCAATAAATTGATGTTCTTCAAGTATTCTTTTTCGTTTTTCAACAACTCAAACAACACATTTTGATAATATCTTTTCAATCTTGTTTCCAAAAGTTCTTGATTAAAAAATCTTTCTTTTTTATTCGCCTCAAGCGCTGACTTATAAATTGATTTTAGAGAGTTTATATTTTGAATGCTTACACCTTGTTTTTGAATAAATTTATCAATAAAATCTTCAATATTCTCCTTTCGTAATGACGGCAGCGCTTTATGTAAAAAAGCTATTTTTATTTTTCTATCCCTATCGGTTACTCTATCATCCGTTTTTGTAACCTGAATACCGTGAATACGATATTTATAAAGCACTTGCGGAATATTTACCAATCTACAAAAGAAAATAGCTCTGCTCCAAAGGTCGTAATCTTCTGCAGGGAAAGAATTTTGGTCGTAATATAAATTATTTTTTTCAAAAGACTCTCTTCTCCAAACCGAAGTTGCGTGTAGAACGGGAGAATAAAACATCATCGTTATTTTCACTTGTTCAGGATCGCTTTCGCGTATCCAAACCGCATTTTCCTGTCCAAACATTTGCAAACCGCACGAGCACAAATCAATATCGGGATGCAATTCAAGAAAATTTATTTGCGTTTCCAATCTTGTTTGCAACGAAATATCATCACTGTCGGCACGAGCTATGTATTTTCCCTTGGCTAATTTCAACCCAATGTTCAAATTATTCGCTAAACCTAAATTTTTTTCGTTCCGATGATAAACAATGCGATCGTCTTTGAATGTATGTATAATATCAGCGCTTTTATCAGGCGAACAATCGTCTAACAATATCAACTCAAAATCGGTAAAAGTTTGATTTAAAATGTTTTCTATCGCTTCCGCCACGTACTTTTCAACATTATATACGGGCATAAGCACAGAAACTGAAGGGGTTGTATCTTCTCCTTTTTTATTCATTTTAATTTTGTTTCTTTTTTCTCAAGAATTTATTCGTTAATCTTACCGAAACTTGTTTTACACCGGCTCCAAAGAAATACATTAAAACTCCATAAATCAACGCAAATGTAACAAAAATAATTAAAGCGTTAAGTAAAAGGTATAGATATGACGTATTTTGGAATAAAAACTTATGTAAGGGTAAAAGAATGATTATTGAAATTACAAATAATAATAAATAAATCGTCACATCTTTCCAATAATTCCATACCGACATTTTAAATCCTTCACGGAAAAGAAAATAAGGTTTCCAAATACAAATAATAGATAGAGAACTTAACATTGTTCCAAGTAACACGCCAAACAAACCATAAAAATAACCTAAAATAATTGAAGCTCCCAATTTGATTGCCGCTTCCATTAAAGCGGCGATATTGTCTTTGTACAAACCATAACCGTTTACAAAAAATAAAATTGACGATCTTGTAAAAGTTACATATGCGTTAAATAAAATCAAAAGAAAAACACTCTCGGTCAATATAAATTTATCTCCTAACCAAAGCGCAATGAACGGATTGGTCATATAATACAATACATAAACTAATAAACCTCCAATAAAGAAAAACAAACCGTTGAATTCTTTGAAAAGATTTGTGGTTTTTCTTATATTTCCTTCCGCAATCACGTGCCCAACTCCTGCTAAATTTGAACCCAATGTAGAAATAACCAACGTTGCAATGCGTTTTGTTATCATTGTATAGTTGGTGTATAATGTTACAGTAGATAAAGACGCAAATGCAAAAATCAGTATATTATCCGCTTGTCCTCCGGCAAATTCCGCAATTTTGTGAATAAAAAGGTCTTTGATGTTTTTTCTGATTACAGGATATTCTTTAAGCAGATGTTTTCCTTCCTTAAGATTTATTTTAAGCCAGGGATATTCTTTTATTACCCGATGATTTGTCCACCAACGGGTAAAAAGTCCGAATACAAATTCTAAAACCAACCAACCTATGTAATTCCCGTGCAAATATTTCAAATAAACAATTTGCAGTATTACTTTAAATAAAACTGCGTAATTGGTAACTTCTGTGACAATGTAGTTTTTTTGATCGGCAGCAAGTAAAACCTGACGAAAATTATTGAAATAAGTAAAAAGTGTTACCGATAAAAATGTGTAGTATGCTCCATAAATAAAAATCCAACTTAAATCGGACTTTTTAAAAATCAAGGGTAAGAAAATGGAAACAATAATACCAACTCCAAGAATTGCCAATCCTACCACACGATACAAATATCCAAAAAGAGAAATAATACGATTTATTTCGTTATGATTTTTATCTACAATCGGTTTATACAGAGAATAAGAAACGGCAGAATAAATTCCCAACTCTGCCAAATTCAAAAATCCCAGAATATTCTGCATCGTTGCACTTAATCCCACTAATTCTGTTCCCAGCGTTTCGATAAAGATTTTACGCGAAACGAAAGAAATAACGAGTGTAATAAAGTAGAATAAAAATGCTACTCGGGCGTTTTTTATGCTTTTATCAAGTTTGGACATTTTAAAAAATTATATTCTTACTCTTTTAATAATGAGATAATAGAATCGGTTCTTTGCTCCACTCCTTTTCTATTTAAGTGGTAAATTGTATTGAAAAATAATGTATCGGGAAACACAAAGTTATGTGGTTTAATTTTAAAGGGAGTGTTTTGCTCTTTAAGTCTATGGTCTATTTTATCAATTATTTTTTTATAATCATTGTATGAAGAGTGCATAAATGCGGGAGGAATTATAATAAGTTTAGCGCCTCTTCCTTTTACAAATTTATTAAAATCGAGAATTAATTTCATTGTTTCAGGAAACACTTTATCTAAATAGGTAGGGGTTGCCATTGTTTTTATTGTTTCATTCGGATAGTTCCAATGCATAACCTCATCACCGTACTTATTGAATGAATTTCGTTTGAACTTTTTTTCGTAGTTTTCTCCATTTCCTTCACCCATTACATCCATTTGCTTACTCATAAGTTTTGATATGGAATATTCTATTGTTTGAGGAATTAAGTTTAGAGTTTGAGAAAAAGTAAGATATTTTAGGTCATTTCTATTCACATCGAATAATAATGCTATAAGAACTTTTTCACCGTTCAGCATTTCACCTTTAAAGAAGTGATGATATTCAGGTGAAAGTACGACAATATCTCCTTTTCTTATTGATAATTTTACCTCGTTAATCATAAATTTCAAACCAAATCCCGCGTGAAGACCCATATTTACCACCGACAGTTTTAAGGAGTCTTCCACCCTTTTACTATCCACTCCATACGCAAAATTGGAACCACCTACAAAAATAATTTTTGGCGAAGACAATGAATCTAGGCGACGATGCTTGTCAATGTTTGCATATAATGAATTGTTCACAATTTTTTTATTTGGAATAAAAAATAAAGACAATAACGCAATTGTAATCATAATACAAATAAAAAGCAAACTATGTAAAATAAATTTCTTCATTTTGATTTTAAAACTGAAAATAAATAAATGTTTCAGATTTTCCTCCAAATTGTATGATGCTCAAAATAATCAAAACATAAAAAGCCCATCTTATAGAATGATATTTTACTAATGATTCTATTTGGGCTAATCCGTGTTTTTTCTCTCGCTGAATCCATTCAACAGCTAAGAAAATAGCTATAAAAAAACCAAGTATAGTTAGTTTATATGTAGGAAGTGTGAATAGCGATAATGAGAATAGTGAAAATATGTAATGAGAAGCTACAGATAAAGATGGAGCTCGGAAAAAAATCCAACCAATAAGAACAAACACAAAAGTTACTATCATTTGTGCCAATTCTTTAAAAGTTGGGAACAGTTTTCCTTCTGCGACAGAATTAGTATGCAATCTGTTTCGTCCAAAAATAAGCAAAGGCATAAATAGTATTGCATGAAATGCCCCCCAAGTTATAAATGTCCAATTTGCTCCATGCCAAAATCCACTCACCAGGAAAATGACAAAAGTGTTACGTATCGACATCCATTTTGTTCCTCTGCTCCCTCCAAGCGGAATATATAAATAATCTCTAAACCAAGTCGTTAATGAAATATGCCAACGTCGCCAAAATTCTGCAATATCACGCGAAAAGTAAGGAAAACCAAAGTTACGAAGTAATTCTATCCCAAGCAACCTTGCTGTTCCAAGAGCAATATCTGAATAACCAGAGAAATCACCGTAGATTTGAAATGCAAAAAGCAATGCACCAAGCAATAAATTACTTGCTGATTGATGTTTATAGTTGTCAAAAACATTATTTACTATTATTGCACAATTATCGGCAATAACTATTTTTTTAAATAATCCCCAAAGAATTTGTCGTAAGCCATCTACAGCTTTTGTATAATCAAAAACTCTATCTTTTGTAATCTGTGGAAGCAAGTGCGTTGCACGTTCAATTGGACCTGCTACCAATAAAGGAAAAAAGCATACAAAAACCGAATAGTTTATAAAATTTCTCTCCGGTTTTATTCTATTGTTATAAATATCAATAACATAAGATAAACCATGAAAGGTATAAAAAGATATTCCAACAGGTAAAATAACTTGAAGCGTACTAAAATGGGCTTTTAATCCAAATGTAGCTAATAAATCCGCAAAAGAATCGATAAAGAAATTATAATATTTAAACACACCTAAAAAACCAAGATTTACACAAACACTTAACCAAAACCATATTTGCTTTTTACGTTTATTTGAAGCATCTGCCATCATCAATCCAGTAAAATAATCTAATCCCGTGGAGAAAATCAATAAAAAGAGAAAGTGCCAATTCCAGCAGCCATAAAAATAGTAACTTGAAATCAACAACAATATATTTTGTATTTTATATTTTTTACCTGTTGCAAACCAATACAACAAAAAAACCACAGGAAAAAAAACGGCAAATTGTATCGAGTTAAAAAGCATATGCTGTTATTTCTTTTTGATAAATAATATAGAATTGTATCCTGCGGGTAAATTCTCAGCAGCTTTTCCCAAATCAAATCGTTGATATTTTTCAGGAAATTCCCAACCCGTTTTTTTCAAGAATTCCATCATTGGTTTTTCTTGTTCTTCAATAATCAGAATATAATCTACAGGTTTGTCAGGAATATTTTTTATATCGGTAGCAAATACTTCAAACTGATAAATTAAATCTTTTGGGATATAACCACCCGCAATATATACCGTTATGAAATTATCGTAAAATGCCAAAATCTTATCGCCTTTCTTGAAACCATTTTCATTTAATATTCGAATTGCTTTTTCATTAAAATCTTTCTGCCATTGTGAAACCTTGATATGTTGAAAACGAACATCATTTTCTATTTCAATATTTGATTTTTTAGGTGTATAATAGTAATGAAAACGGTTAAAATAAACTAAATAAGCAAATCCTGTAATCAAAAGTAATACGTAAACAGTACTTGAAACTTTTATAAACAGATTTTCTTTCGTTTTGGAAAATGCAATCAACAAATAAAACGCAACCACCCAAAATGGCATAAAAAACAACATTTTAGCAGATAAATTCTGATTTGTGCCAAAAATTCCCATCAAAGGAATAAATAAAAACAAACTAAAAGTCAGTATTTCTTTCAACGAAATTTTAATTGTGTTTTTATTGTGTTTTTCTAAAATAATATATGCAAATACCATTGCAACCGGTATTGTAAAAAAATCTGTGTAATATTTGGAAAATAAACCTTGTTGCAAAACTATTCCCAATATAATCAATGTAAATAGTGCATAAATAAAATATTTTAATCTAATGCCTTTTATTTTATGTGTCAAGCCGAGTAATGATCCAAAAACAAGAAAGAGTAAGAAGAAAACAGCAAATTCCATCAAATATTTTACGACGGCAAGAATTAAATGTCTATTATCGTGCTTTGTCGTTCCCTGTTGAGCTGTAAAAAAAGAAGATTGTATGTCTCTGATTGTCTGATGAATATCGCTTATCAGAAAATGGTATATGATTAAACCAAAAAACAATCCTAAAAGCAAATAAAAAATATTCTGAACCTGTTTTTTTTCAAGAATAAGTAAAAATGTAATAGCCGTTATTAGTAATAAACCGGATGGAAGATAATTAAATACTCCAAAAATCATCAATAAACCGCTAATTACAAGAAATAAGATTTTCTGAAACAATGAATCGGATGTAGAATGTAAAAAATATAAACTAAATGTGAGTAAATAAATGAAAAGTTGCAAATTATCATAATACAATATAGGACTCGCAAAACCAAAACTTAAAACACCTGATAGAAATATTAGTGAATAATATTGAAATGGAGAAAACTCAACTGCATATTTCTTTTTAAGCCATTTATGTGATGAAAACGCGAAAAAAGCTAATGAAAATATATTTATAAAATATCGCACATATCTCAAAATTAACGCATTATCTTCAGGTAGAAACCAAAATATTTTCCTGACAATAAATTCAAATTGAGAAATTCCCCAATGTATAGGTTGATTTGGAAGATAGCTTAAAAGGTAGTATCCTTCATCGCAAGAAGTACCTTTGTTTATTGTCAATAGAATAAACAAATAAGCTATTACTGAAAAAAATACCGTAACAATTCCCAAAAAGGAATTATAGTGCTTTCTTATTACTTCCATTATTCAAAGAATGAATTAATAATCTTCACAATACCATCTAACTTGCTTTCTTCCAACTCATAAAACAATGGCAATCGTACTAAACAATCTGCAAAATGTTCGCAATTCGGAAGATCTCGTCCATCGTGTTTTTCTTTATAATAATCACTCGTATGCAAACTCAAATAATGAAAAACCGCTAAAATATCTTTCTCTTTTAAATATCTAATTAGTTTTGTTCGTTTTTCCAACGAGTTGCAAACCAAATAAAACATATGGGCATTATTTGTGGCATAATCGGGAATATCCGGCAAAGTAAAAAATCCTTTATCTGCCAACGATTTTAATCCTCTATGATACGCGCTCCAGAGTCGTTTCCTTTTTTTTTGAATATCATCCATATTTTCCAACTGTGCCCAAAGAAACGAAGCAATCACTTCCGAAGGTAAAAATGAACTTCCCGTATCAACCCATCCGTATTTATTTACTTCGCCACGGAAAAACTCGGCACGATTCGTACCTTTTTCCCAAATAATTTCTGCACGACGATAAAATCGTTCATCGTTTATCGCTAACATTCCACCTTCACCCGAAATAATATTCTTTGTTTCATGAAAGGAAAACGCCGCCAAATGCCCAATACTTCCCAACGCGCTTGGTTTACCGATTACCGCTTGCAGCGTATCGCAGTAAAAAGAATCTATCGCTTGTGCTGCATCTTCCACAACCAACAGATGATATTTATCTGCCAAATCCATTATTTTATCCATATCGCACGCAATGCCTGCGTAATGTACAGGAACAATCACTTTGGTTTTTGGTGTAATCAAACTTTCAATTTTATAAACATCGATATTTGGATTATTCTCACAACTATCGGCAAAAATAATCTTGGCGCCTTGACGCACAAAAGCTAATGCAGTAGAAACAAATGTGTAGCTGGGAATAATTACTTCATCACCGGGTTGAATATCGCACAGAATGGCTGCCATTTCTAAAGCATCGGTACACGAAGTGGTAAGTAAACATTTACCAAAGCCATATTTTTCTTCAAAATATTGCTGGCATTTTTTGGTAAAAACTCCATTACCGGAAATTTTTCCGGTTTCAACCGCTTGTTTAATGTATTCGGTTTCTTTACCTGTTAAATATGGTTTATTGAAGGGTATCATATCCAGAAATGGTAAATATTTGTAATGGATAATTTTCCAAAACCGTATTTTTCATAAAACTTACGAGCCGGAATATTATTCAATTGTGTTGGTACGGTTAATTTTTTTATTGATTTTTTATTAAGATAATCTATACAGACATCTATTAATTTAGTTCCTATTCTCTTTCCTTGAGTTTGTTCAGAAACGGCTATTAATCCTATTTCTCCATTGTTTTCCTTTATTTTTAAGGTAACAAAACCTACAATCTTATCTTCATACAACGAAACAAAAACCTTATCCGCTAATTTTCCTGAAAGTGATTTCTCAATCCATTCTTTATAAAGTCTTTCAAAAGCATTTTTTTGTAAGTTTTCATCCAATAGAAATCTTGAGTACTGACCACTTAAATAACTCAAACTCAATAATTCATCGGTTAGTTTTCCTCTTGAATAATCAATAATCTCTGTTGATTTTTCTAAAGTTTTATGTTCAATGTCATCAACAAAATAAATTATTTTTCTATCTACTAATTTTCCTTGGTTTAAAACTTGAAACTCATCAGTAAGCACCTTTCTTTCAGGTGTAAATACATATAAAAGAGAATAATTATCCTTTTTTGCCGTATTCAGTTCTTCTTTCAAATCACTTTCTCGAAAATGTTTGTCACAAATAATTCTTCCGATTTTCAAATCGAAGAAATCACTGTCCCATTGTAAGTATTCTAAATTCATACATTGAGTTTATCCTGAATAATAAAAGTAGGACGGTCTTTAACTTTTTCAAACATTTTGCCTATATATAATCCAACAAAACCAAGAATAAATATTATGATACCCGAAAGAAACCAAAAAGACAAAATTAAACTTGTGAATCCCAGCACTTTAATATGACCTGTTAAGTACATAATAAAGTAAACAATCATTACTAATAAAGATAAGATAGTAATCAAGAAACCTGCTTTTACTGTGAGTCGTAAGGGTTTATCTGAAAAAGCAATAATGGAATTTAATGCCAGGCGAAATAAATTTTTGAAGTTATAAGAAGATTTTCCTTCAAATCTTTCCGAATGTTTTACTGGTAAATAAAACTTACGAAATCCTACCCATTGAATCATTGTAGGGAAAAAGCGGATTTGATCTTTCATAGAAAGTAGTGCATCAATCACCCTTCTATGATAAATTCCAAAATTAGCAACCGTAGCATCTTGTTTAGTATCAGTCAAATAACTAAAGAATTTATAAAAAAACTTTGAAAACTGCTTTTTAAAAAATAAATCATTCCTTTCTTTCCGTTGTGCAAAGACACTATCGTAACCTTCCTGCGCTTTTTTATACAAATTAGGAATTTCATCTGGTCTGTCTTGTAAATCACAATCCATAACCACAATCCATTCTCCTTTGGCATAACTTAAACCTGCTGTGATGGCATAATGTTGTCCAAAATTACGACTCAGGTCTATCCCTTTTATGCGTGTGTCTTTCGAACATTCATTAACAATTTTTGTCCACGAGTTATCTGGAGAAGCATCATTTACTAAAATAATCTCAAAATCTTTGGTAATGGTTAAAATTGTTTCCTTAATTTGTTTCACAAGTTCTGAAACAATATTTTCTGCTCTGTAAACAGGAGAAATTACTGATATATGGATGTTTTCATTCATGGTTCTCTTTGTTAAAATCGTACTGTTACAATTGTTCCTATAATTATTAATATCAATCCTATTACTTTTCCCCAAGTAAAATTTTCATTCAGCAACCAAACTCCAAGCAAAAAAACAATAGCCGGTGCTAAACTCATAAAAGGATATGCTTGAGTGATTTCAAATTTGGTCATTGCCAGCATCCAAAAAACTGATGCAACAAAAGCAGATGAAAAACCGGAAAAAATAAAGGGATCAAACAAAAACTTCAAATAATCGGTAATTGCTAACCATACAGAATCTGTTTTGGGTTGCCATGCAAGTTTTCCAATTCTCCATTTGAGAATTATCTGTCCGTAAACGGTAAAAAAAAGGGTTGCGAAAATGTACAAATATCTCATGTTTTTGTATTATTCCTTCAATAAAAACATAAATATTAATATATAATTTTCACAAAGATAAACATTATTCATAAAAATCACTGTTACAAATAGATAATTTTACGAATAGGCAATCTACAACGTTTGATTCAAAAAAGAAAATAGCTTGTAATCAATATAATAAAACATTGAAATACAAGCTATTATTTTTATTGTCGGGATGACAAGATTTGAACTTGCGACCACACGCCCCCCAGACGCGTACTCTACCAGGCTGAGCTACATCCCGCTCTTATTTTGCGAGTGCAAAGATAAAAAAAAATTACAAATTATCAATTATAAATTACGACTTTAGATTTCAGATTTCAGATTTCAGACTTCTAACTTCTAATTTCTGACTTCTAACTTCTGACTTCCGACTTCCGACTTCTAACTAATTCGCCATTAATTTTTTATATCTTACACGAGTAGGTGTAACATCTCCCAAACGCGCTTTTTTGTTTTCTTCGTATTCGGAATAACTTCCTTCAAATACGAACACTTGCGAATCTCCTTCAAAAGCCATAATGTGTGTACAAATCCGATCTAAAAACCAGCGGTCGTGCGAAATAACCACGGCGCATCCCGCAAAGTTTTCGAGTCCTTCTTCCAATGCTCGAAGTGTATTTACATCAATATCGTTGGTAGGTTCATCAAGTAACAAAACGTTTGCTTCCGATTTNAGTGTCAAAGCCAAATGCAGACGGTTTCTTTCTCCACCCGAAAGCATTTCCACCATTTTTTCCTGATCGGCTCCGGTAAAGTTAAAACGTGAAAGATAGGCACGTGCATTGATTTCTTTTCCTCCAATGCGAATTAATTCATTTCCACCTGAAACAACTTGATAAACTGTTTTTTTAGGATCAATATCAGCGTGGCTTTGGTCAACATAACCGATTTTTACCGTTTCTCCCACATCAAAAGTTCCTTTATCGGCTTTTTCCAATCCCATCATTAAGCGAAACAATGTTGTTTTTCCTGCACCATTGGGACCAATTATTCCTACAATTCCGTTAGGCGGAAGCATAAAATTTAAATTCTCAAACAGCAATTTATCGCCGTAACCTTTGGCAACATCCGTGGCTTCTACCACTTTATTTCCCAAACGCGGTCCATTCGGAATATATAATTCCAATTTATCTTCGCGTTCTTTTTGGTCTTCATTCATCAACTTATCATACGCATTTAAACGGGCTTTTCCTTTAGCGTGACGTGCTTTTGGAGCCATTCGCACCCATTCCAGTTCCCGCTCCAACGTTTTGCGGCGTTTGCTTGCCTGTTTTTCTTCCTGCGCCATACGAGCCGTTTTTTGCTCTAACCATGAAGAATAATTTCCTTTCCAAGGAATTCCTTCGCCTCTATCCAATTCTAAAATCCAACCTGCAACATTATCCAAGAAATAACGGTCGTGCGTGATGGCAATAACGGTTCCTTCGTATTGTTGCAAATGTTGTTCAAGCCATTCCACAGATTCTGCGTCCAAGTGGTTGGTAGGTTCGTCAAGCAGTAAAATATCCGGTTTTTGCAATAATAAACGACANAAAGCAACGCGTCTTTTTTCACCTCCGGAAAGATTTTTTANCAANGCNTCTTCAGGAGGACANCGCAANGCATCCATAGCGCGTTCCAGTTTATTNTCTAAATTCCANGCATCAGCGTGGTCCAGCAATTCCTGTAANTCTCCTTGTCTCGCAATNAGTTTATCAAAATCAGCATCGGGATCAGCAAATTTTTCGTTAATTTCATCAAATTCTTTCAATAAATCTACCACGTGCTGCATTCCTTCCTGCACGATTTCCTTTACAGTTTTTGTATCGTCTAATTTTGGTTCTTGTTCCAAATAACCTACGGAATAACCGGGAGAAAACACCACATTCCCATCGTAATTTTTCTCAACACCCGCGATAATTTTCATTAATGTAGACTTTCCGGAGCCATTTAAACCGATAATCCCGATTTTAGCTCCGTAGAAAAAGGAAAGGTAAATATTATTCAAAACTTTTTTTTGAGGTGGAAATGTTTTGCTCACACCTACCATTGAAAAGATAATTTTTTTATCGTCTGACATACTTTTTAAATTAGAAGTTAGATTACAGATTTCGGATTTCAGACTATAAATCTCAAAAAATCCACATAAAAACACATTAATCAAATGCAAAGATACGGCAAAATCAGCAATGGTACAATTGTAAAATTTACTATCTTTACGGCTCAATTATGAAAATTATTTTTATAATCATAGCGTCTTTCAGCTTGGGATTGGGTATTCTGGGTATTTTTCTTCCATTATTGCCAACCACTCCCTTTTTATTGCTTTCCGCTGCGTTGTATGCCAAAAGTTCCGACAAACTTTATCACAGGTTATTAAATCATCGTATTTTAGGGGAATACATCAAAAATTTTAGAGAAGAAAAAGCGATACCACTACATACAAAGATTTTTGCCATTGTTATGTTATGGCTTACTATGGGATATACTATATTTTTTGTGGTAAATGAAAATCGGTATTTGCAGGTGATATTGGCACTAACGGCGATAGCTGTGAGTGTTCATATTTTTTCTTACAAAACAAAAAAGAAAAACACTAATTGACAATGTGAGGAATTAATTCGGAATTTGCTCCGCCGGGTTTTTGTTTTTTTACCAACTCTTTCAGTTCGCAATCACAAACACAATGAGCAGAAAATATCACTCCTCCCCTTTCCAAAAGTTTATATTCGCACTTAAATTCTTCGGTAAATATTCCGCTTTCAAAGTTCTCTTTAATTTGTTTTGGCGTCCACCATTTAGTTGTTAAATCATTGTTAGAAAAATTTATTGGAGGAAATTTACACGTTACAAACAGAAATACATACTCAAACTCCACATTATTTTCATGGGAATAATTGGAAAGAAAAACAGTATTTTTCAATTCCACTCCATACATAGATTTTACTTCCCTGTATAATGCCTGCTGAATGGATTCTCCTATCCGGACGTGGGTGTTTATAGGCGTATCCCATAATTGATAACCGGAATGGTTTTCATTATTGTGTCTTTGCAAAAGAATTTTTCCGTCATCAATAATATGCATTCTTATAACCGGATGTGTATATTTCCTTTCTCCAAATACTTTATTTAAATATAATTCACTTCCCACAATTTTTCCTTGTTTGGTAATTATAGGAATCCAGTCTTCTTTAATTAATCTGTTACGTATAAAAGATACCCGGATTATTTCATAAAGTATTATCAGCATTATAGAAACTAAATAAATATAATTCAACGTTTTAATATAATGATGATTAATATCGTGGTATTTGTATTGCAGTATTAAAAAAAGGATAGTAAAAACCGATACGGTGATTGATAAGGTACGTGATACTCTAACTAACTCATCTAAATTATTAGTCATTGGCATACGCGGATGCAACGTTTTCCGGGCTATTCTGTGAAGTTTTTTTTGAAATACCAATAAAGATAACATACAGAGGACGAACAAAACCTCATCGGCATAATAAAAAAAAGGCGTATTCAATTTATATTCCTGCAACAAGCTATATATTAATCCAATACAAGCATAACTGGCTGCCAATATAATGTACCAAGTTAAAAGACGATTGTAAAAAAAGTGCACATAAATAATCATACCTATTGCTACCGGAAAAGAAACTTTCCAAGCGGTACTTAATCCCCAAAAATTATTACCCACAATAAATACTATGAGCGGTAAAAAATACAATACGGGATTAAAAAAAGATTCACTTATTTGCTTTTTCAGTTGGTCCATTTAGTAGAATTCAAAATAAAAATCCTCTGCACTCTTTTGTAACAAAGAAACAGAGGATTAGTTTACGAAAGATATTTAAAATCATTCATTTAGCAATGCAATTATATGATTTTATTTACTTACATATTGTTTAATTCAATCATCCTGCTTAAATACTTTCCAATAATATCGAACTCCAGATTTACAACGGTTCCTTTTTTAATTTGTCCAAAATTAGTGTNTTCAAAAGTGTAAGGAATAATGGCAACCTGAAAAGTATTAAATGTTGGATTGCAAACCGTTAAACTTACACCATTTATAGATACGGAACCTTTATCAACAGTCATATAACCTTTTTTTGCCATTTCTTTGTCGAAAGCATATTCAAAAGTAAAATACCAGCTTCCGTCTGCTTCTTCTACATTGGTACAAACAGCAGTTTGNTCTACATGACCTTGTACGATATGCCCGTCCAAACGTCCGTTCATCATCATACTGCGTTCCAAATTTACTTTATCTCCCACNTTTAATAGTCCNAAATTTGACCGTTCCANNGTTTCTTTTATTGCTGTAACNGTATAATTATCAGCCGTTTTATTTACAACTGTTAAACAAACGCCGTTATGTGAAACACTTTGGTCAATTTTTAACTCGTTCACAAACGAACACGAAAGAGTTAAATGCAAATTCTCTTGTTCTTTTTTTAATGCTACTACANTAGCTGCTNCTTCTACAATTCCTGAAAACATATTTAGTTAATTAGTTGATTGGTATATTCGTACATTTGTTTCAAGTTTGTCTTGGTTCTTGGTTCTTATTTCCCTTTCAGTAAATCTTTTGCTTTTTTCCAAAATGTTGTTTGAAATGATATTTCTGCTCCATGATTGTGTACTTCCAATGTTACATCTGCTCCCATAATTAACGGATAATTATCATCAATATGTCCGGCTGAAAAATCGAAACAAACAGGAAATTCATAATCTTTAACCGAATGAGCAATAATTTCATATATCGTTCTGTTCATTTCCGGATCTTCTTCGGTATCACTGAACTGACCTACAATTAAACCTGATAATTGCGATAATGCTCCGCTAATACGCAGATTTTGCATCATACGGTCAATNTGATATGGTTTTTCACCCACATCTTCAATAAATAAAATAGCATTTTTAAAAGGTAAATCAAAAGGTGTTGCGCGCATTCCCATAAATACCGAAAGGTTTCCCCCTATTAAACGTCCTTTTCCTTTTCCTTCACGGTTTAAAGAATTTGCCACTACTTTATACGATGGAAAACTGCCTTTCAAAGTTTTTTTCAATATTTCTAACGGCTGAGATTCTTTAAGTTCAGTAAATTGTTTTGCCATAGGACTTTGCACCGAAACAAAACCTGTGGGCAATAATGCTTGATGCAAAATAGTAATGTCGCTAAANCCGATGATCCATTTGGGATGTTGGATAAAACGGCTGAAATCAATTNTATCAATAAATTGCGCTAATCCGTAACCTCCTCTACTACAAAGAATTGCTTTTACGTTAGGATCGTCCAATGCTTGTTGTAAATCAGTAAAACGTTCCTGTTCGTTTCCTGCAAAACGTCCGTAAGCCGCGCGAGTAAACATTCCTTCGGTTGGTTTATATCCCCAATCTGAAATTAATTGAATTGCNCCGTCCACATAATTAGGGTCTATAACTCCTGCCGGAGAAATAATGCGAATTTCATCGCCTTCTTTTAAAAAATCAGGAAATTTTGCCACTTTTTTTATACGTTAATTAGTTGATTTGGTAATTAGTAAATTGGTTTTTGATGTTTTCTATACTACCCACTGTTTCCTTTTTTTCGTCTAAATCCGCTTTTTCCTTTTAACGAGTTCATTTTTCTTCGCCTATTAGCAAGAGGATTGTATTCAGGCGCTTCGCCTAATTCAACCGGAAGTGGAATTTTATATATTTCTTTTTCTAAGAAATCTTCAATCTGCTTAAAACGAAGTTGTTCTTCCCTCCCAACTAATGTGATTGACATTCCGGTATCGCCTGCGCGTGCAGTACGTCCTATACGGTGCACATAATCTTCCACATCATAAGGAACATCGTAATTAATAACCAGAGTGATATCGTCAATATCAATTCCGCGCGAAACAATATCGGTGGCAATCAGCATATTTACCCGATTGTTTTTGAACTCGTGCATAATTGCATCTCGTTCTTTTTGTTCTAAATCGGAATGCATCTCTCCCACTTTCAAACCCATTTTGTGAAGTGTTTTTGTAAGNTCCTTCACTTTGATTTTCGAACCGCAAAAAAGAATCACCTTATTTGGTGTATTTTCAGCAAAAAGATGTTTGATAATTCCTATTTTCTGTCCTTCTTCACAAATATATGCCGTTTGCATAATGCTTTCAGGAGGACGTGCAATGGCAATTTTTATTTCGGCAGGATTATGCAGAATTGTTTTTGCCAACTGACGAATTTTTGGAGGCATCGTAGCCGAAAACATAATGGTTTGCCTTTCTTTAGGAAGACGTTTTACAATGGACATAATATCCTCGTAAAAACCCATATCAAGCATTCTATCTGCTTCATCCAATATAAAATAACGCACGTGCGATAAATCTATTTCCGATAAATTTAAGTGCGAAATCAATCTGCCGGGTGTTGCAATCACCACATCGGCTCCTGTTTGTAAACCTTTCCGCTGTACATCCCACGCTTGCGCATCGTTTCCTCCGTACACTGCTACCGACGAAACCGAAACGAAGTAAGAAAAACCTTCCATTTGTTGGTCGATTTGCTGCGCTAATTCACGCGTGGGAGCCATCACAATAGCATTTACGGCATGTTCTGTGTGTGGTTCTGAATATAAATTATTAATCAACGGCAATAAGAATGCTGCCGTTTTTCCCGTACCGGTTTGAGCGCAAGCAATAATATCTCTTTTTTCCAGTATCAAAGGAATTGCCTGCTCCTGTATAGGTGTCATTTCTGTAAAATTCATTGCAGAAAGTCCATCAAGCACTGCATCACACAATGGAAGTTCATCAAAATTCATTTATATCTTTTATATTGTCTAATTTATGACAAAAGTACAAAATTTAAATGAACTTCCCTTTATTCATTTAAATTTGCTTAAATAGAAAATGGAGTTAAAACTCTGTATTTTATATCTTTCTTATTCTAATTCCTCTTACAAAATGCGCTTTTCCTTTTTCCAAAATTAGATCTGCACGAAAACGGGTAGGTAGAATATTTTGTTCCAAATTTGGGAGATTTATTTCTTCCCAAACATCGGTAGCAAAATCAATAGCTTCTTTCTTAGTCAACTTTGCATAACGATGAAAATACGATTCCGGATTTTGGAAAGCTGTTTTTTGTAACGAAAGAAAACGATGTAAAAACCAGGAACGAATGTCTTTTTCGGCAGCATCAACAAAAATGGAAAAATCAAAAAAATCNGANACGAACACGCGACGCCTTTGAAGTAATCTATTAGAATTTACCTGCAACACATTGATTCCCTCNACAATAAGAATATCCGGTTCTTTAATTATCTGAACCTCATTAGGAATAACATCATAATAGAGATGGGAATAAACCGGTACTTCAAGCTCTTTTTGCCCCGACTTGGCAGAAGATAAAAATGCCATCAGTTTTTTAGCATCGTAACTTTCAGGAAAACCTTTTCGGTTAAAAATTCCTCTGTTTTCCAACTCTGCGTTTGGATAAAGAAAACCGTCGGTGGTAATTAATGCCACATTGGGTTTTTCGGGTGTCATAGAAAGTAATTTTTGCAATACGCGTGCGGTAGTGCTTTTTCCTACTGCCACNCTTCCCGCAATCCCTATAATAAAAGGAACACGATGGCTCGATTGTTTGAAAAATTCGTCTCGCTCAGAATGAAGTCGCCGATAATGAGTAATGTTGATTTGTAACAAACGAACCATCGGAATGTAGATTTTCTCTATTTCTTCCGTTGTCAATGGTTCGTTTAAAGCTTGGAGTTTGGTTAAATCTATTTCCGACACAGGAAACATCGGATGTTCTTCCAACTTGCTCCACTCTTCCCTTGTAAAGCTGCGAAAAGGAGAAAATGTAGCTTCGTATGCTTTTTTAGTCATAACATTCGTTTTAGCAATTCGGCAAAGTTACATTTTTTNATCAAATATCAAATATGTTTTATATTTGATTGTTCGCTTAATTGAAAATTATCCTCGCTTTTTAATAATGAATGACTGAAAATTTATTTTTCAAACTCCGAAATTGTTTTCTTTATTATTGTCAAACATTCATCCAATTGTTTNTCATCCATCACCAACGGAGGTGCAAATCGAATGATATTTGTATGTGTGGGTTTAGCAAGTAAACCGTTTTCAGCTAATTTCAAACAAATTTCCCAAGCTAAATTTTCATGATTTTCATTATTAATAATCAGCGCATTCAACAAACCTTTTCCACGAACTCTTATAGCTATTTTGGATGTTTTACAAAATTCGCTGAGTTCTTTTCNGAAAATTTCACCCAGATAATACGCGTTTTCAGTNAATTTTTCATCACGGATAATTTCTAATGCCGTAATTCCCACTGCGGCAGCCACCGGATTTCCNCCAAAGGTAGAACCATGTTGCCCGGGACGAATCACATCCATAATTTCATTGCTCGAAAGTACTNCCGAAATAGGATAAGCGCCTCCCGACAATGCTTTTCCCAAAATCAATATATCGGGATGAATATTTTCATAATCGCACGCAAGCAATTTTCCAGTCCGTCCTATCCCTGTTTGAATTTCATCGGCGATAAACAAAGCATTGTGTTCTTTGCAAAGTTGATAACATGCTTTTAAATAATCATCATCAGGAACATTTGCACCGGCTTCGCCCTGAATGGGTTCTACCAAAAAACCGGTAATGTTAGGATTTTCGTCAAATGCTTTTTTCAATGCCGCAACATCATTGTAAGGAATTACAATAAAACCGGGTGTAAAAGGACCGTAATCGGCATAAGCATCAGGATCAACAGAAAAAGAAACAATCGTAGTAGTTCGTCCATGAAAATTACCGGAACAAACCACTATTTGAGCTTTGTTTTCCGGAATATTACGTTTTTTATAACTCCATTTACGGCAAAGTTTTATGGCTGTTTCCACCGCTTCTGCTCCGGTGTTCATTGGCAATACTTTTTCGTAGCCGAAATATTCGGTGATAAATTTTTCGTAAACTCCAAGTTTGTCATTATAAAAAGCCCGCGAAGTTANNGTGAGTTTTTGGGATTGTTCAATAAGTGAATCAATAATTTTCGGATGACAATGTCCTTGATTTACAGCAGAATANGCCGAAAGAAAATCGTAATATTTTTTCCCTTCCACATCCCAAACAAATACGCCTGCGCCATGCTCGAGCACTACCGGAAGCGGATGATAATTATGCGCCCCGTACTTATCTTCCAGTTGCATTAAATGTTCTGTTCTCTTTTGTTTCATTGGTTTTATTTTTTTAGACGATGCACATTTATAATTATTTAGACGATGTACACATCTCTCTACGGTTAGAAAACTTCCGCCATCATACAACGTACGCTTCCTCCTCCATTTTTTTCAATTGTAGGAATAGAAATAACTATTAATTTATTTTGCGACTCTAAATATTTTATCNGATCTTCATTTAGTGAATCGTAAGCAGATTGCGACATTATAAGTAATTTTTCTCCCGNTTTACTTTTTAATTGAAGCATATTTCCTGCAAANCGNTTCATTTGTTNGAGTGAAATNTCTACNATTNTTTTTCCATTGGTTTCCAACTCTGAGATNATTGTATTTTTTTCATCGTNATTCTTTATCGANTCCAAACAAATCACGGCATAATTATCNGCNATACACATCATTACATTTGTATGGTAAATAGNAAGNTATTCATCNCCAACTTTNTGCANGGCNTTAAAACANACCGGATGAAACTTCATCTCTTTGCAATAATCTAAAAAAAGCGCTTTATCGGTTCGAGGAGAAATNGAAGCGTACGCTTTTTTATTTACTCTGTCTAATANNATACTTCCNGTGCCTTCTAAAAAACGACCGTCATCTTCAAATATCGAATAATCAATAAAATGATATTTTTTATGAGTATGATTTTCTACGTCAAGAAGTATATCCATACGTCGCTCCAACCGTCTGTTTTCTGCAAACATAGGATAAAAAACAACTCGATTTCCGAGATGGAACGATAACCAATTATTAGGAAAAATAGAATCGGGCGTATGTGGATAAGGCGTATCTTTTACCACGACTACATCCACATCATTATCACGAAGAATTTTTACCATTTCGGTAAACTCTATCAATGCCTTTCCTTGTATTTCTTTAGCATCGACATCTTCATTTGATTGGAAATAATTATTTACCGATGTTTGTGGATTATAACCAAATGCAATCGGTTCAATCATCAAAACTGTATGTGTTAAACCCTCGGGTAAAAGTGTTGTCATAAAGATTTAAGTTTAAAGTTTTGGTTTATTCACGTCGTAAGGGTAATGTGGAGCAACGTAATAATCCTCCCATTTTTGATATTTCAGCATAAGGGATACGTTCTACTTTCATTCCCCACACTTCTTCTAAATGCGCATTCAATCTGGTGAAATTTTGTTCCGAAACAATCACATCGGGCGAAATAGAAAAAATATTGCTGTTCATAGCATACATCTCCTGTCGGGTAATTTCAAAGATATTTTCTTTTCCAAAAATATCCAATATAGTATGAAAATCTTTTTTGTGTAAAAAACCTGCCGGATAAACAATTGCTTTCCCATCACCAACGGGCATAAACGCGCAATCTAAATGTAATACGGAGCGATAAGGATCCGTATCATGTTTTATCAACTCTATTGGGATAAATGTTTTCTCAGGAAAAAGTTCCCTGAGAAAATTAAATGCGTACAAATTCGTACGGGCGC
Organism: uncultured Paludibacter sp.; assembly: GCA_900498215.1. Classification (GTDB taxonomy): domain Bacteria; phylum Bacteroidota; class Bacteroidia; order Bacteroidales; family Paludibacteraceae; genus UPXZ01. Next base: position 751,181 of record LR026962.1, read on the forward strand.
ATTTAAGTGAAGAATAATCCGGTGCAGTATAAAGTCCTACAAACACAATATCATTGTATAACACCACATCTCCTCCTTCAACGTGTGCTTTTTCCGGAAGATTATATATTTTGTTATAAGAAATCTGGTCGTAAATTACTTCATAAGCTTCTTTTTCGTCCTCGCGATCAGGAATAATATTGGAATTAATTATTTTATCATCAATAACAAAAGCCACATCGCGTGCAAAAACCTGGTTGCAATTTTCCAGCGTCCACGGACGAAATACCTGAATATTGTATTTCAACAAGATTTTTTCAAACGCTGTCATTTCTTTGTAAACCGCTTCTTCAGTAGGATAACTGCCTTTCAATACAGATTCATACGATTTTGCATCGTAAGTTTTTTCCAATGCAGGCACACCTCCTAAAGAACCGGGTTGACCAAGCACAACGGCTTTTAACAGTGATGTTTCATTTACAACATGCAGGTTCATAATTTATACAGACAAAAGATAAGAGATAAGATTTTAGACTGTAAAGATAATAAAGATTTCTCTTTTTTTGTATAATTATTTAAAAAAAATTCAACACTATCTTTGTTTCAATAAAAATCCCCGATAAAAATATCGAGGACTTTTATTGTTAATAATCACTGTTAATGCACTACTATCTTGAGATTATTATTTTTATTATTATCAGATATTTGCAATATATATACTCCTGCTCTCAAATTATCAAAAATGATTTGCGTTGACACAGTTTCGCGTATTTGCATTAATTTTCCGGTTATGTCAAACAAAGAAACCCGTGCGGGGGAAACAAATCCGTCAATCGTTATTTTATTGTTTTGAGTATAAATTCTGTAAGAAGTTTTATTGTTAGCAACCTCTACATTTGTAGATACACGTTTTGGAATATTAATTACAAATCGACTATTTATATCTCCGGAAGTAGTGGTATTAAATTCATAGTTTGATGCCGTAGTCATATCGGTAACCGTACTTGTTTGCGTATCGGTAAGCGTAGGTTGCAATTCGCCAGTTGGAGTTGTCCAGCTAAAGCTGTACGTTCCTGCAGCCGGAACACGTATTCCAACAGGGATGGTACTTCCTTCAGGAACACTGTTTAGAGCATATTGCACACCATCTATTAACGTATATAATCTTGGTGTAGATGAAGACATCGGAGTGCTGTAAGGAGCATCGTAAAGTTCATCTTGACCCGTAGTCGCTTCTGGCATCACACGAACCAATGTTTCATACTCTACATTATTTACATTCAAATTTATGGGAATAACTTCTTCTGATTCTTGGATTTCTGAGGGCGCCTTTCTGCGAACTCCCTGAGGAGTAGCCAATGTAAACGACGCACTCCCCACAGAGGCAGCTTTCACAAATACAGATGAAAACGGTTTAATATTACTGCTACTGTAAGTATAACCCGGATTATATTGATAATAATATAATTTATATTGATCGTTGCTTGGCTCATAATTATAGGCAAATTCGCCACTTGCCAACGAAGGAGATGCAGAAACAGATATCGGTTGTGCTACAAAATTCCAACCAGAATTACACGCTACTGTTGCTGAGGTGTAAGAAACCGCGACAGTTCTTGGTGTGGTAAAAAAATCACTTCCACCCTGCACATTGTTTACCGGAACAAACGTCAAATCTTCTAACGTTCCACGTTTTGCCATAATATATCCGGTATCTTTTTTCAACGTGTAATCATAGCCGCCCTTTAATTGTACCCAACCGGATACATTTTTTGATCTTCTTATTGGATTATAAACATATACTGCCAAATCTCCATCAGAAGTGCTTGTACCAATTGTCGCCGGATTATTATCCGGTTTTTTTATCTTCACATCATAAGGGAACGATACAAAATGCCATTTCCCAATACGAGCAAAATGTACTTTTGTTTTTACCGTGCCTCCAATAGTAAGCGTCCTACTATTTCTGTAAAATTCGGGAGATTTACTTAAACTTCTCACAAAAACCATATCACTTGTAATATTTAGTTTAGCAGTAGATACTGAAGAGGATATTGTACTTACAGCAGCAGAATCAAGGGTAACTGCATCTATTGTTGTTTCCGAGGCTTTGATTTGTAAAGAGTTGTAAATATGAACTGCATTTATATAGACTTTATCTATTAATGATGCAGAGTCTGTTCGATTGATAACCAAATCTTTCAGAGCATTCGTTGTTCCAGGAGTTGTTTGATCAAAAACTAAATGATTATTGTCTGCTGACCAAGTACTCCTATTTCCAAGCAGTGTAACTGAAGAAGTTGGACTGCCTTTAATTTTGCCTGTACCGGTACAACTAACTCCTGCGCTTCCCTTTGTACCTGTGCCATCCGTATCACTAATAATTAAGGAATGTCCATTCAAATCTAATGTTCCGTTTGGAATTTCCAATGCCCACCAACCTCCACTATTAGACGACCATCCTTTACAGGTTATATCCTTATATGTTGTTAACACCCCTCCGGATTTATCAATTTTCATGAAATCCACTAAAAACGGTTGAGTTGAAGTTCCATCAATTTTTTGATTTTCAGAATCGGTAAAAATTAACGCCCTTCCATTACAATTAAATGTACTGTTTTCTATAAAATCACCCGTTAAATATAAATCTCCACCTATTGCTTGTAGAGGGTAAGATGTATTTTCCGATAAACTTAATGTTCCATTATTTGTCATTTTGTGACATTGGAATGCAAGATTACCACCGCTTGTACCACCTGCATATTCAACTTTTCCACCTGTTTCAATGGTAATATCACCATCAAATTTAACCACTACCGCTCCTTGATGATCTAATAAACCGTTTGTTTTATGACTGTCGTAAGGTACATTCACGTCAAACACAGCACCATTTTTCACAGTTAAATTACCTGCATAATATTTATTATCATACGTAGCTCCTACTTTTAATGTACCGGTTGTAACTTCGATATTTGCAGGATATCCCACAGCACCTGATTGAACATTATAGGGCCATTCTGAGCCGGGTGTAGGAGTTGTTCCACTTCCTGTATTATACTTTAGGATCGAGTTTACACCATACGTAGGGGCAGTTGAAACTGAACCGCTGTTTCCAATTTCCAGAGTTCCGTTTACAATAAAATTAGTTGATGTAGGTGTGGATGCCACAGATGAAATTGAAACTGAATTTCCGGAAACAATAGTAACACCGTTTGCTGTAGATGTTGGAACCGAAGACGCATCGCTCCAATTGATATTATCTGATGATTGTTGCCATGTAGAAGTTGAACTCCAGGAACCATTTGCTTTTGATCTAAAATACAATGTTGAAAAGGTTGTGGCATTTGCATTTACTCCCGAAGAGTAATATGAATAATTTTCGGAATAAAACACGTAATAATAGGTTGTTCCCATTGTCAATCCCGTATCGCTAAAAGACATTCCGTTGCTATTGTAAACCACCGTTCCTCCCCCAATTGTAGCTCCTAAAGAATACGATGTTCCATTTGTGGGAGCAGTATATGTTGTTGAAGGATAACGAACGATCATCACATTATGATTTTGAGCGTCTTTACTCCAACTTAAATTAATTTGTGTGGTTGAACTTGCTGTTGCAGCCTGTGATGAAGGATTGTTAAGAGTATTTACTGTAAAATATGGGCAATTTCCCGAACTCGTACTACAAGTTAATGTTGTTTCATTCGTTGATGAACTTTCATCTGCATAAGTCCAAGGATCACCTGAATTTGTTTTAGCTCTTCCAACAACATACCAAGTTCCAGAATTTGTAAACTGAAAATTTGCCAAATATCTTCTGACATCTTTATTTGAGCCATTATCTTGATACCAATTTGCATCAGCCCAACTCCAACCAGTTGAACCATCTGTGTTTTGTCCGATACCAACTTGTGACGAGTTCCAAGAAGATTGATTGACAATTTCAAAATTAAAATAATAAGGCGATGATAATTTGTCACCTAAATATAAATTAGATATTGGTCTTCCAGTAGTTAATTGATTTACCGTGATTGGGTTAATAACCGTATAGGAATAATTGGAACCACTATTATTATTAACTGATAGCGTCAAATAATCTGTATCAGTAGAAGGAGAGGATAATGTAGACGTTAATGCATACCATTGAACTGTACAAGACGATGATTGACTTGGAATAGTTGCAGAGTAATTAGTACCACTTCCTGTAGCTGTTACAAAACTTGAAGTACTCCAGTTATTAGTTGTATATCTTACAAGGATATATTCTTCTGCACATTTTGTAGAACTTAAAGTAATACTGACATTTACTGCTACCCCTGTAGAGACATTTGTTACGCCACCAGAAACAGTTGAAATATTTATAGGTGAAGCTGAAGTTTTCATAAATCCAAATTTCGATGTCGTTCCTGTCAAACTTATAGAAGTTACAACAGACATATATTGATTTGTGCCGAAATTCTTAACATAAGCATTTGATAAACCAGAAGATGTATAATTTACATTCCATACACTATTCCAATTATTAAACCAATATCCACTTCCCCATCCATTATTCCAATCTGAATTATTCATCAATAATTTAAACTGTTCATCATCACTAGTTTGGACACTATATCTTTTGTATCCAGATGGCATATTAGTTGTGGAATATTGAGTATTCATATTCCAACTATTAAATGCGCCTGGTATATAATTTGCTTTAGTTTCAAAAATATTTGCAAAGCATATTATAAATACAATAAAATAAAATATCAATCCTATCTTTTTCATATCTTAAAAAATTTTCAGTCCAATGATTAATTTTCTTTTATAGAGATTATAAACAAAAACGGCACCCAGTAAAAACCAAACTCCATCCGAAATCGGCATTTGTCCGGGATCACCGGGAAGTTCATCGTCTCTCATAGGACGAGGAATCACATCGTTATTTTGTTGTGTTACAGTAAAGGACTCTTCAAAAGGAGTTCTGGAAGTATAATCTTGATAAGCATAGTCCGAAGTGTTATTAGATATGTCACTTTGACTTAAATTTATCCTTTGAACCATACTATTATCTATATGTGAAGATTTTTTCCCTGTTATTTTAAGAGGAATATATTCTTCCTCTACGTATTGATATTTTACGTAATATTTTTTTGTTTTCGGTTTGTAAGCAAGTGCCGGTAAACAGGTACAAATAAGTAAAATCAATATCTGTAATTTGATTTTATTATTAACCATAAACAGAGTAATGTTTTTCTATGTTACTAAGATTTATATAATTGGCTATTATATATCGGTTTTAACAATCGATTTACACCATTTACAATCTATCTGATATAGGTTGTATTTTCTGAGTGAATCAGTAAATTAACTTATTTATAGTGTAAATATCTTGGAGGATTTTATATATATTGCCAAGTAAAAATAAATTGCTTTTTGTACATGTTTTTTTAATATTTAGATTTTTAGCAAATATTAGTACTCAAACGTTTTCTGAAATTTTTATTATTTACAAATAGAATAGAAAACTAAAAGTTTTTTTCTGTTTTTTCATAAAAACTATTGCATATTCAACAAAAAAGTTACAACTTTGCAAAAAAATAAATAAAATGATTTCTATTCAAAACAAAATTTGGTGGTGGCGCAACTTACGTTTTAATAAATCGTGAGCAAAGCTGCTATGTCAATATTTTAATCAAAATATAATAAAAAGGCTTGTCGTAACTCACGATAAGCCTTTTTTAATTTTCAATACATATATTTCAAAGCTGACTATAAAATACAAATTATGGACTTTCTAAACAACAATGGTTACTATGGCGAATTTGGCGGCGCTTACATCCCTGAAATTCTTCACGGAACGGTAGAAAAACTAAAAGTTGCTTTTTACGATGCTAAAAACGACACATCGTTTCAAAAAGAATATGCCGATTTACTAAAAAACTACACAGGAAGGCCTTCTCCGCTTTATTTTGCCAAACGGCTCTCGCAACAATATGAAACCAATATCTATCTCAAACGTGAAGATTTAAATCATACCGGTTCGCACAAAATAAACAATGCGTTGGGGCAAATTTTACTTGCAAAACGTATGGGAAAAACCCAGATTATTGCTGAAACCGGCGCAGGACAACACGGGGTGGCAACTGCTACCGCTTGTGCATTGATGGGATTGGAATGTATTGTTTTTATGGGCAAAACCGATGTGGGACGCCAATTTCTGAATGTTCAAAAAATGAAAATGCTTGGCGCAAAAGTAGAACCGGTTACAAGCGGTAATATGACACTGAAAGATGCTACAAACGAAGCCATTCGTTATTGGTGTTCCAATCCTCAAGCGTTTTATATTATCGGTTCTACCGTTGGTCCTCATCCTTACCCAGAGATGGTTGCCTATTTTCAATCGGTAATCAGCGAAGAAATTAAATGGCAGTTGAAAGAACAAACCAACAAAGATTTTCCTGATTATTTAATTGCCTGTGTTGGCGGTGGAAGCAATGCGATGGGAACATACTATCATTTTTTGGACAATGAAAACGTAAAAATAATTTCCGCTGAAGCCGGAGGAAAAGGAATTGAAACAGGTGAAACTGCCGCTACCATTCACGTAGGTACAACGGGAATAATACACGGAAGCAAAACCTTGGTAATGCAAGACGAGGACGGGCAAATTATTGAGCCATATTCTATTTCTGCTGGATTGGATTATCCCGGAATTGGTCCTGTACACGCATATCTTGCACGTAAAGGAAGAACGAAAGTTATTGCCATCAATGATGACGAGGCGTTGGAAGCAGCAATGGAATTGACACGATTGGAAGGAATTATTCCCGCCATCGAATCTGCCCACGCATTAGCTATACTGAAAAAAGAAAAACAAAACTTCAAAAAAGAAGATGTTATTGTACTTACCGTTTCAGGACGTGGAGATAAAGATATGGAAACGTATATAAAAGTCACAGCCCCCTAAATCCCCCACAGGGGGACTTTTTAGACAGTAAATCAGAATAATCAACAAAATCATAGTTCAGACATTATGAAATTACATACCAACACTAAAAAACTTCTTGCCGACTTACAAACTCCGGTAGGAATATACTTAAAAATCAGAGATTTATACACCAATTCCGTTCTATTGGAAAGTTCTGATTATCACGGCAATGAAAACAGTTATTCTTACGTCGGTTTTGCGCCGATTGGAGGAATTTCAGTCAATAATTTTGTTATTACCGAAGAATATCCCGATGGAAGTACGATAAAAACAAAAGTCGTTGATAAAATGACGGTTGCCGAACGTTTTGATACGTTTCTAAAATCATTTGAAATTGAAAACACAAACGAGAAACCAATGATCAATGGTTTGTTAGGTTACACATCTTACGAAGCGGTTCAGTATTTTGAAGATGTGAAACTTTCTGCTCGTCAAACTACTCCGGGAAGTATGCCGGGATTGCATTACGTGTTTTTCAAGTACATTATCGCCATCAATCATTTTAATAACGATTTGACAATTATTGAGAACCTGCTTGAAAACGAAACTTCTTCCATTTCTGAGATAGAAACCATTTTGATGAACAATAATTTTGCAACGTATCCTTTTACTGCTGTTGGCGAAGAAAAATGCGATATTTCGGACGATGATTACAAGAAAATGGTAAAACGCGGAAAAGAAGAGTGTTATAAGGGAAATGTATTCCAAATAGTACTTTCGAGGCGTTTTTATCAACAATTTTCGGGCGATGATTTTATGCTTTACCGCACGTTGCGCTCTATCAATCCTTCTCCCTATTTGTTTTATTTTAATTTTGGAGATTTTCGTATTTTCGGTTCTTCGCCCGAAGCACATTTGGTGGTGGATGCAAAAAAACAAAAAGCATATATTAAACCTATTGCAGGCACATTCAGAAGAACAGGAGATGATGAAAAAGATTTTCATTTAGCGGAAAAACTGACTACCGACAAAAAGGAAAATGCCGAACACGTGATGTTGGTTGACTTGGCTCGCAACGACTTGAGCCGCAATTGTGAAAACGTAGAAGTGGAAGTTTTCCGCGAAGTTCAGTATTATTCACACGTGTTGCATTTGGTTTCGAGCGTGAGCGGAAAATTATTTCCCGAAACTAAAATTATCAAACTTTTTGCCGATACTTTCCCTGCAGGAACACTTTCGGGCGCTCCAAAAATAAAGGCAATGCAATTGATTGATGAAATCGAACCACACGACAGAGGACCTTATGGAGGTTGTATTGGTTACATCGGTTTTGATGGAAGTTTTAATCAGGCAATTACAATTCGTTCTTTTGTGAGTAAAGAAAATACGCTTTATTATCAGGCAGGAGCAGGAATTGTAGCAAAATCGGACGAAGAAAGTGAGTTGCAGGAGGTAAATAATAAACTGGCAGCATTGAAAAGAGCAGTAAAAATGTCAGAACTCTAATTTTTCGAATTAACATGCTCATAAAGAAAATATAAAATAGACATTACTTCAAAATAAAAATTCAAATCACAAAAATCATAGTTAAAGATGAAAATATTAATTTTCGATAATTACGATTCGTTTACATACAATTTGGTTCACGCAGTAAAAAAACTGGGTTTTACTGATGTTGAAGTACACAGAAACGATAAAATTGCATTGGAAGATATTGAAAGATTTGATAAAATCATTCTTTCTCCCGGACCTGGAATTCCCTCAGAATCAGGTATTTTATTGGATGTTATAAGAACTTACGCTTCTTCTAAAAGCATTCTTGGCGTTTGTTTGGGTGAACAAGCCATTGCTGAAGCTTTTGAAGGAACATTAATTAACTTACCCGAAGTTTTTCATGGTGTAAGCACCAAAATCAACGTCATTGCCGACGATATTTTGTTTTATGATATGCTTTCTACGCTTGAAGTTGGGAGATATCATTCTTGGGCGGTTTCAAAAGAAAATCTACCTGATTGTTTACAAATAACGGCAATTGATGAAAATGGAATGATTATGGCGCTGAAACATAAAACTTACGATGTGCGTGGCGTACAGTTTCATCCGGAATCCATTCTGACTCCCGAAGGAGAAGATATGCTAAAGAATTGGTTAAAAGCTTAGTTAATAAGGTTATTGGTTAAATGGTTAATTTGGTGGAATTAAGCTCAATGCTTATTGCTTACCGCTCAAAGCTGAATTATGAAACAAATATTAAACAGACTTTTTGAACATCAATCACTTACGCGTACGGAAGCTGCTGAAGTGATGACAAATATTGCTGCTGGAAAATACAACAGCGAACAAATTGCAGCGTTTATCTCCGTTTTTTTAATGCGAAGCATTGAATTGGATGAAGTAATCGGATTTCGTGATGCTTTGCTTAATACTGCTGTAAAAGTGGATTTGAGTGAATTTAATCCTGTCGATATTGTAGGAACCGGTGGCGACGGCAAAAACACATTCAACATTTCTACGTGTGCGTGTTTTGTACTTGCCGGAGCCGGTTATAACGTTGCAAAACACGGAAATTACGGAGCAACTTCCGTAAGCGGTTCATCTAACGTATTGGAATATTACGGCGCAAAATTTACAAATGATGCTGATATTTTGAAAAAATCGTTAGAAAAAAGCGGTTTTGCTTATCTCCACGCTCCTATTTTCAATCCGGCTATGAAAAATGTGGCTGTTATTAGGAAAAATCTGGGTGTGCGTACATTTTTCAACGTACTTGGACCACTTATCAGTCCTGTTCGACCTCAATATCAATGTTTGGGAACGTACAATTTGAAAATGATGCGTTTATATAATTACATTTATCAAAATTTAGGTGTAAATTATACGATTGTTCACAGCTTGGACGGTTACGATGAAATTTCACTGACAGACACTTTCAAAATCATAAACAATAGTGGTGAATACGTTTTGTCGCCGAAAAAAGTGGGAATGAAAAAAATTGCTCCTTCAGAGCTTTTTGGAGGTGAAAGTGTAGAAGATGCTGCAAAAATTTTCATCAATATACTCGAAAATAAAGCAACCGAAGCACAAATCAATGCCGTTGTAATCAACGCTGCTTTTGCCATTCAAACTATTTGTGCTGAAAAAACTATTGAACAATGCTCGCAACAAGCACAGGAAACCATCAAAAACGGAAAAGCGAAAATGGCGTTTGAGAAATTCATAGAGGCGTATTCATAAAGTTCCAAGGTTCTTATTTATACAAATTCTTAAAGTTATTGATTTATATGACTATTCTCGACAAAATAATTGCTGAAAAAAAAATAGAGATATCAGAAAGGAAAAAGGCAACATCCATCTCCGATTTTGAAAAAGAGTTTTATTTTGAAAGAAATTGCATTTCATTAAAAAACAATTTATTACAATCAAAATCGGGAATAATTGCTGAGTTTAAGAGAAAATCTCCCTCCAAAGGTTGGATAAAAGAAAATGCCGATGTTTTGGAAATTACTAGTGGATATTACACAAACGGCGCATCAGGAATCTCTATTTTGACCGATTTACCTTTTTTTGGCGGAACTCCCGAAGATTTAATTTCAATGCGCCCGAATGTGAATTGTCCGATTTTGCGTAAAGATTTTATCATTGATGAATATCAGCTTTATGAAGCAAAAGCAATGGGCGCCGATGTAATTTTGCTTATTGCAGCTGCTTTGAGTATTTCCGAAACAAAGAATCTGGCAAAAATCGCAAAATCACTTGGATTGGAAGTCTTGCTCGAAATACACAATCAGGAAGAGCTGAACCACATAAACGATTTTGTTGATATTGTTGGAGTAAATAATCGGAATTTAAAAACATTTGAAGTAAATTTGCAAATATCAAAAGATTTAGCCACTTTGATTCCCGAACGATTTGTAAAAATCAGCGAAAGTGGAATTTCAAATTCGGAATCAGTGAAAGAACTCAGAAAATACGGTTTTCAAGGCTTTTTGATGGGGGAAAACTTTATGAAGGACGAAAATCCTGCTGAAAGTTTGAAAGAATTTATAAGTGAAGTAGCCCCCTAAATCCCCCACAGGGGGACTTACAATAAATCATAAATTATATGGATAATCAGTATACAAATAACTTTCAGAATATATCTCCTCCCCTGTGGGGAGGTAGGGAGGGGCTTTTAATCAAAGTCTGCGGCTTACGCGAACCCAAAAACATTTTGGAGGTAGCTCGATTAGAGCCGGATATGATGGGATTTATATTTTATCATAACTCTCCTCGATTTGCGAAACATTTGGACGTGAATGTACTGCATCAGATTCCCAAACACATTAAAAAAGTGGGCGTTTTTGTAAATGAGGATTTGGAAAATATCCTGACATACATTGAAAAGTATAAGTTAGATGCCGTCCAACTTCACGGCGCTGAAAATTACACACTGTGTAAAAAACTGAAAGACGAATCTAAAGTGATGATTATCAAAGTATTTTCTGTAATGAGCGCTGATAATTTCAAAGTAACCAAAGAGTACGAACCTGTTAGCGACTACTTCCTTTTCGATACAAAAACCGATGTTTATGGTGGTTCCGGACAAAAGTTTAACTGGAATATTTTAAATGAATACAAAGGGAACAAAGAATTTATTTTAAGCGGCGGCATTTCACTAAGCGATGTTAAACCTATTTGCAAAATATTCCATCCCAAGCTGATTGGAGTAGATTTGAATAGTAAATTTGAAATTAAACCGGGACTAAAAGATGTGGAAAAACTTCGAATGTTTATTCATGAATTTAGAAATACACCCAAAAACAGAATTGTTGAACAGAATTAATTCACTATTCTAATTTCCTTGGAAAAAAGAGACAAAAAGATTTTTACACTCTTGAATTTACAAAGTAGAAAATAAAAAAATGAACAGAATCAATCAATTATTTCAAAATAAAAACAAAAATATACTTTCTATTTATATTACAGCCGGTTTTCCTAATCTAAACGACACCGTTTTCACCATTGAAATACTTCAAAAAAACGGAGTAGATTTGGTAGAAATCGGTATTCCGTTTTCAGATCCAATGGCAGATGGTGTTGTAATTCAGCAAAGTAGTCAAACTGCTTTGAAAAACGGTATGAGTATCCGGAAACTTTTCAGCCAGCTGACAAGTATTCGAGAAAAAATCCATATTCCGCTGGTAATGATGGGTTATTTGAATCCCGTGATGCAATTTGGTTTCGAAGAATTTTGTAAAGAGTGTAAACGTGTAGATGTGGACGGAATGATTATTCCCGATTTGCCTATGGCAGATTATTTATCGGATTATAAACCGATTGCCGATAAATACGGTTTGAAATTTATTTTTCTTATCACACCTGAAACCTCCGAAGAACGCATCCGTGAAATTGACAACAACACCGATGGTTTTATTTATATGGTTTCATCGGCATCGGTTACGGGAGTTCAAAACTCATTTGAAAAACAAATTGCTTATTTTCAGCGAATTAATTCAATGAAATTGAAAAATCCACGTTTGGTGGGTTTTGGCATTTCCAACAAAGAAACGAAAGAAACCGCATTTCAATATGCATCCGGAGCCATTATAGGCAGCGCTTTTATTAAAACTCAAACCGAAACCGAAAGCGCCAAAGAAGCTATCAATTTGTTGATGAGCAGATTAAACAACTAAATATCAGAAAATTCTTCCATGTCGTTAAGAGAAAAAGATTATATAATGAAACTCTTGGAGCAGTTTTATTTAGCTCTCAACAAATTTCTATACGGTGAAACGGAGGAAAAAATTGATTTTTTAGCGTTTGAAGAAAAGTTTTATTCCGGATATTTAGAAAACACCTCGCATTTTTTTCTTACTTCCTCTCCCGATGAAATTATCGATTATATTCGACGGAAATTCCCGGAAAAAGAGTTTGTCGTTCGACTGGAAATTGCATGTGAATTAATGTTTCAAAACCTTGAAAACAACAATAAAAATCGAAAAGATTCACTCCCTGAAAAACTTTTAGAGTTGTATAATCGTTTGGATAGCTATACAAAAACCTATTCTATAGAAAGAGAATACAAACTAAAATACTATGGATTGAAAATCCATAGGTTTAATATGCGAATGAAATTCGCCAATAACTCTATAAAGTATGAATATCTTTTATAATATCATCATCATTCTAATATCCAACCATCTGTTGGAGTATTGGGTTTGTCCTTATGATGATCAAGATATTCTTGTACCATTTCATCTGTTATTCTCCCAATACTCCAAGCACCATAACCTACTGACCAAAAATGTTGACCCCAATAACGCTTCTTCAACTCTGGATACTCTTGTTGTAAAAGATGAGAAGTGCGACCTTTCAACTTTTTCACTAATACACTTATGCTCAAAGAGGGAGGATATTCAACATGAATGTGAACATGATCTTTACTTACTACCCCTTTTAATATCTTTACATTTTCACTATTACACGTCTGAATTATCAAATCACGGCAACGAGATTGTATATCACCTCGCAAAACGTGATAACGATATTTTGTTATCCAAACGATATGAACACTCAAATTGCTTACTGTGTGAGAACTATTCCTATTTTCCATACAGCAAATATAGAAAATTTATAGAAACTAAAAGTAACCGCAATAAAATTGCGGGGTTTTAACCAATTACTGAAAAATAAAAATAATAAAATCAAAAATAAATTCGATATGAACCTAATAGAAACTCTCAACTGGCGTTACGCAACCAAACGCATGCTCGATAAAAAAATCCCACAAGAACAGATTTCTGAAATTTTAGAAGCAATTCGTTTAGCGCCAAGCGCTTACGGGCTCCANCCTTTTAATGTTATTGTTACCGAAAACAAAGAACTGATTCAAAAAATACACGATGAATCTTGTCCGCAAATTGTTGTTTTGCAATGCTCTCATTTANTGATATTTAAAACAATGAAAACTTTTTCTGAAGATTACGTTGAACTCTTCTTGGCTCAAATGAAAGAAGCTCGTAAAGTGGACGATGAATACATTGACGGATACCGGAATAAAATCAGAAAGGTGATGGAAAAACCCGATGTAAACAAGTTTGAATGGGCTGCTTTGCAAACCTACATTGCGCTTGGTTACGCTACCATTGCCGCAGCCAATTTGAAAATTGACGCGACTCCTATTGAAGGTTTCAGTCCGAAAGCATTGGATAAATTGCTGGATTTAAACACAAAAGAAGAAGGAACCACCGTAATGCTTGCTTTGGGTTACAGAGACGAAGAGGAAGATCATCTTTGCGGCAAACCAAAAGTACGGAAATCCATGGAAAATATGGTAGAGATTTTGTAAACTAAAATTTCCTTACTCCAACTTTGACAAAGTTAATAGATACAATTCATAATTATATCATCGTGTCCCAAGAAATTTTCCCCCTCGTTAATGAACAAGGCGAAACCGTTGGTTCTGCCACGCGTGAAGAGTGCCATTCCGGTAGCTTTTTGTTGCATCCGGTAGTGCATTTACACGTGTTCAACAGCAAAGGGGAACTTTTTCTGCAAAAACGGTCAGAAAATAAAGACGTTCAACCTGGGAAATGGGACACTTCCGTTGGCGGACACATCGATTTGAACGAAACAGTGGAAAATGCGTTGCGAAGAGAAGTACGGGAAGAATTGGGAATCACGGATTTTGAACCGCAATTTGTTTTTCGGTATGTTTTCCAAAGCAGTGTTGAACGAGAATTGGTAAATAGTTTCATTACCGTTTATGATGGTGAAATTCATCCAAATACATCGGAAATATCGGAGGGACGATTTTGGTCGTTGGAAGAAATCAAAGAAAACATCGGGAAAAATATATTTACACCCAATTTTGAAAGCGAATTTAAAAAATTAAACCTCACTCCTTAGGAGAGAGGCTTCTAAATATATGCTTGAAAAAATTAAGAAATACTACTTTAACTAAAAACAAGGTAGGTTATTACATTAAAATGCACTTATTTTGAAATAATTTTAAAATAAAAAAGACAAATCTTGAAAAAAGATTTGTCTTTTCATTTATTATTTTAAGAAGTACTTTTTTACTCTCCTTTTTCTTCAACCGGAGCTTCCGCTTTGGGTTCTTCTACTTTTGGAGCTTCTTCTTTTTTAACAGCTTCCGCTTTTGGCGCTTTTGCTTTTTCTGCTACAGGAGCAGTTGCATCAGCCTTTTTAGAAGAACGACGTGTACGGCTTGATTTTTTAGCTGCTTTTTCTTTCAGCATATTTTCGTTGTAGTCAACAAGTTCAATAATACACATTTCAGCATTGTCTCCTAAACGAAAACCTGTACGAAGAATACGTGTATAACCTCCGGGACGGTCTGCAATTTTCACTGCAACATCGCGGAAAAGTTCCGTAACAGCTTCTTTGTTTTGCAAATAGCTGAATACAGTACGGCGTGAATGAGTTGTATCTTCTTTTGCTTTAGTTAAAAGCGGTTCTACATATACACGAAGCGCTTTTGCTTTTGCAAGCGTAGTAGTAATACGTTTATGGCGGATAAGTGAAATTGCCATATTAGCCAGCATCGCTTGGCGATGTGATGCCGTACGACCCAAATGATTAAATTTTTTATTATGTCTCATTTTTCTTTACTCTTTATCTAATTTGTATTTGCTCACATCCATTCCAAAATTCAGATGCAATTCTTCTAACTTATCTTCCAATTCCGTCAACGATTTTTTACCAAAGTTGCGGAATTTAAGCAAATCATGACGATGATTTGCAACCAATTCGCCTAAAGTGTAAACATCGGCTGCTTTCAAGCAGTTTAATGCGCGCACCGAAAGTTCAAGGTCGGTAAGTTTAGTTTTTAATAATTGACGCATATGCAGTATNTCNTCATCAAATTCTTCTACNTTATCTCCTTCCGGAACTTCAAGCGAAATTTTTTCGTCAGAGAATAACATAAAGTGATGAATCAAAATTTTTGCNGCTTCTTTCAATGCTTCTTTCGGATGAATTGAACCGTCAGTATCTATTTCTATCACCAATTTTTCGTAATCGGTAACTTGTTCTACACGATAATTTTCGATAGAATATTTTACATTACGAATTGGTGTATAGATTGCGTCAATAGGAATAACTCCAATTTCTGCATTGTGTACTTTATTTTCATCTGAAGGAACATAACCGCGTCCTTTATTGATAGTAATGTCAATTGTGAAACTTGCGGATGAGTCAAGTGTACAAATAATCAATTCCGGATTTAATACTTCAAAACCGGTCAGATATTTTCCTAAATCGCCTGCCTTGAATTCTGTAGTTCCTTTTACTGATATTGTTACTTTTTCATTTTCAATTTCTTCTACTATTTGTTTGAAACGCACTTGTTTCAAATTCAAAATAATATTGGTAACATCGTCTAACACTCCCGGAATAGTGGAATATTCATGATCAATGCCTTCTATTTTGATAGAAGTAATTGCAAAACCTTCAAGCGAAGAAAGAAGTATCCGGCGTAAAGCATTACCAATTGTAATACCGTAACCCGGTTCTAACGGACGAAATTCAAATTTACCTTTGAAATCATCGGCTTCCAACATAATAACTTTATCGGGTTTTTGAAATGCTAATATTGCCATATCTTCATTTATTATTTAGAGTACAACTCTACGATTAATTGTTCTTTAATTGTTTCCGGAATATCTTCGCGTTCCGGTATGTGAAGGAATACACCCGACATAGATGCTTCAGTCCATTCAATCCAAGGATATTTGCTGTGATTAAAACCTGCCAATGAGTTTGTAATAACTTCCATTGATTTGTCTTTTTCGCGTACAGCGATTACTTGTCCCGGACGTACGTGATACGAAGGAATATTTACAACTTTTCCATCTACTGTAATATGACGATGGCTTACAAGNTGACGCGCGCCTGCACGAGTAGGCGACATTCCTAANCGATAAACCACGTTGTCTAAACGAGATTCCAACAACTGCATCAGGATAACCCCTGTAATACCTTTTGTACGTTTTGCTTTTTCATACAAATTACGGAATTGTTTTTCCAACACACCGTAAGTGTATTTTGCTTTTTGTTTTTCACGCAACTGAATACCGTATTCCGATGTTTTTCTGCGACGTGAGTTCCCGTGTTGTCCCGGAGGATAATTTTTCTTCGACAATACTTTGTCAGGTCCGAAAATTGCTTCTCCAAACTTACGGGCAATTTTAGTTTTTGGTCCAGTATATCTTGCCATTTTTTATTTGATAAAATTTTTATTGTTGATATTATTCAACTTCTTTTTTCTAATCATTTCTAAAATGTAACAGCCGCAATTGCAGAGAGGTTTAATTTTGCAATCCAAATCACATTCAAAATTTTCAAAAACAAGAAGTTATTCAAAGANTTTTTTTAATTATCAATTATCAATTGTAAATTAAATTTACACTCTTCTACGTTTAGGAGGACGACATCCGTTGTGTGGAAGTGGAGTAACGTCAACAATTTCAGTTACTTCAATACCTGCACCGTGTACGGTACGAATAGCAGATTCGCGTCCATTACCTGGACCTTTTACATACGCTTTCACTTTGCGTAATCCTAAATCAAAAGCCACTTTGGCACAATCTTGAGCTGCCATTTGTGCAGCATAAGGAGTGTTTTTCTTTGAGCCACGGAACCCCATTTTACCTGCCGACGACCAAGAAATTACTTGTCCTTCGGAGTTTGCAAGAGTTACAATAATATTGTTAAATGAAGAGTGAACGTGTAATTGACCTACACCATCTACTTTTACCACTCTTTTCTTGGCTGCAACTGTTTTCTTTGCCATACTATTTTTCTAAATTATTTAGCTTCTAAAATTCGCTAACAGTTAAACCTTATTTAGTTGCTTTTTTCTTGTTAGCAACTGTTTTCTTTTTACCTTTACGTGTACGAGCGTTGTTTTTCGTACTTTGTCCTCTCAACGGCAGACCGATACGGTGGCGAATNCCACGGTAACAACCAATGTCCATCAATCGCTTGATGTTCAATTGTACTTCTGAACGCAAATCACCTTCTACTTTGTAACTTGCACCGATGATTTCACGGATTTTAGCAGCTTGGTCGTCAGTCCAATCTTTGACTTTGATGTTGATATCAACACCCGCTGATTCTAAAATCTTTTTTGCACTACTGCGACCTATTCCGTAGATATAAGTCAATCCGACTTCCCCTCTCTTGTTTTGGGGTAAATCTACTCCGACAATTCTTATAGCCATAAACTAATTTTATTAATTAATTTTTTAACCCTGACGTTGTTTAAACTTAGGATTTTTTTTGTTAATAACGTATAAGCGTCCTTTTCTACGCACAATTTTACAATCGGGCGTACGCTTTTTTAATGATGCTCTTACTTTCATATTGTATTTTTTGATATCAGACTTCAAATTTCAAATTTCAGATGTTTTTTTCAATCTGTTATCTGCTATTTGTTGTCTATTAGTCTTTATTTCTATTTATATCTAAAAGATATTCTTCCTTTTGACAAATCATAAGGCGACATTTCTACTTTTACTTTATCGCCCGGTAAAATTTTGATATAGTGCATACGCATTTTCCCGGAAATATGAGCTGTAATTACGTGTCCGTTTTCCAGTTCAACCCGAAACATTGCATTTGATAATGCTTCAATTATTGTTCCGTCTTGCTCTATTGCTGTTTGTTTTGCCATAAAATTAAATTGCTTTATCTCCTAAAACTTGTTCTATATATTCAAAACTTGAGAGTATATCTGCTTTTCCGCGTCTGATAGCAACCGAATGTTCAAAATGTGCAGATGGTTTTCTATCCTGAGTTCGGGTAGTCCAGCCGTCTTTTTCAAACACTAAATAACGTGTTCCCATATTGATCATAGGTTCAATCGCAATTGTCATCCCTGCTTTCAACATTGTTCCGTTACCTTTTCTACCATAATTAGGCACTTCCGGCAACTCATGAAGATTACGTCCAACTCCGTGTCCTATCATTTCACGAACCACAGAATATCCTCTTTCTTCACAATATTGTTGGATAACAGCTCCTACATCACCTAACCGTTTTCCTTCATACGCTTGCTCAATACCTTTGTAGAGCGATTCTTTTGTAGTGCGAAGCAATGCTTTAACTTCAGGATCAACTTCACCTACACAAAACGTATAGGCGGAATCTCCGTGAAAGCCATCTTTATACACACCACAATCTACTGAAATAATGTCTCCTTCTTTCAAAACAACTTTATCAGAAGGAATACCGTGAACAACTTGTTCATTGACTGAAGTACAGATAGAATTTGGATAACCATTATATCCTAAAAAACCCGGAACTCCACCATTATCTCTAATAAATTCATCTGCTCTCTTATCCAATTGAAGAGTCGTTACTCCCGGAGCAATAATTTTAGCTAATTCAGCCAATGTTTTGGCTACAATCTGGTTGCTGTTTCGCAACAATTCTATTTCCTCGTCCGATTTAAGAAAAATCATTCGTATACAAGATTTAGTATGCTGATACTCCCCCTGTGCGTCCTTTTATTCTTCCTGATTTTAATAAACCATCGTAGTGACGCATCAATAAGTGGCTTTCAACTTGTTGTAATGTATCTAATATAACACCTACCAAAATCAACAACGAAGTTCCTCCAAAGAATTGGGCAAATTCGTGAGTCATACCAAACATTGATGCAAATGCAGGAAGAATTGCAATAAGTGCTAAAAAGATAGAACCCGGTAATGTAATGCGAGACATTATCAAATCCAAATACTCTGCCGTTTTCTTTCCGGGTTTAATTCCCGGTATGAAACCGTTGTTACGTTTCATTTCTTCAGCCATTTGTACAGGATTTACCGTGATTGCCGTATAAAAATACGTAAAAGCTATAATTAATAATGCTGATAAAACATTATAAGGAATGCTTGTATATCTTGTAAATGCACCAATAAATGAATGCAAGTTTTCAGAATTAGAATATCCTGCAATGGCTGCCGGTATAAACATAATGGCTTGCGCAAAGATAATAGGCATTACTCCTGCAGCATTCACCTTAAGCGGAATATACTGACGTACACCACCGTATTGTTTATTTCCAACAATACGTTTAGCATATTGTACAGGTATTTTTCTAGTTCCTTGTACCAACAAAATAGCAAAACCTATAACAACTAAGAGTATGATAATTTCTAACAAAAACATAACTAATCCACCACCAGCAGAGTGCAATCTGGATGTAAATTCTTTCAAAAGAGCACTCGGAAGACGAGAAATAATACCAATCATAATAATGAAAGATATACCATTACCGATACCTTTATCTGTAATACGTTCACCAAGCCACATTACAAACATACTACCGGCTGCTAGAATAATTGTTGATGAAACAATAAACCAAAAACCACCAGGTAGAGCTGAACCTGCAGAACGAAGCTGTACATTTAAATTCGCCATATAAGACGGACCTTGTAAAGCCAAAATCAATACTGTAAGATAACGCGTATATTGATTCATTTTTCTTCGTCCGCTTTCACCTTCATGTTGCATTTTTTGAAAAGCCGGAACTGCTATTCCCAACAACTGAATAACGATGGATGCTGAGATGTAAGGCATAATTCCCAATGCAAAAATAGAAGCATTATGAAAAGCACCACCGGAAAACATATCAAGCAATGCCATAATTCCACCGCTTGTTTGAGCTTGTAAGTGTGTTAATGCGCTGGCATCAATACCCGGTAGTACAACATAAGAACCAAATCTATAAACCAACACAAATAAAAATGTTGTTATCAATCGGTTTCTTAAATCGTCTATTTTCCAAATATTCTTTAAAGTCTCAATGAGTTTTTTCATTTTCTTTAAATTTTTGTTGCTGTTCCGCCCGCAGCCGTAATTGCTTGTTCAGCTGATTTTGAGAACGCATTTGCTTCTACTTCTAATTTTGCAGACAATTTGCCTTTGCCCAGGATTTTTACTAAATCTGATTTTGAAATAAATCCAGCATCGCGAAGTTCTGTTAATCCAATTTTGGTAAGTTGTTTACTATCAGCTAATGATTGTAAAACTTCAAGATTGATAGCTTTGAATTCAACACGATTGATATTTTTAAATCCGAATTTTGGTAAACGACGTTGTATAGGCATTTGTCCTCCTTCAAAACCAATTTTTTGAGAATATCCGGAACGAGATTTCGCTCCCTTATGTCCTCTGGTAGAAGTTCCTCCCATACCGGAACCAGAACCGCGACCTACTCTTTTGCGAGTTTTCACAGAACCTGTTGCCGGTGTTAAATTACTTAAATTCATATCTCTTTATATTTTATAAAGTCTTAATTGACAGGTTAATAAATTATTCTATTACTTCCACCAAATGTTTTACTTTGGCTACCATACCCAAAATTTGTGGAGTGGCTTCGTGTTCCACTACGGATTGCATTTTCTTCAGACCAAGCGCTTCTAATGTAAGTTTTTGATCTTTCGGGCATTTAATTTTACTTCTTACTTGTTTAATTTTAATTGTTGCCATAAAATTTTCCTCCCTTTTTATCCATTGAACACTTTACTTAATGATACTCCTCTGTTTTGAGCTACGGTATGTGCATCGCGTAATTCAGCAAGAGCCAACATAGTAGCTTTTACCAAATTGTGAGGATTTGATGAACCTTTTGATTTTGCCAACACGTCAGTGATTCCAACACTTTCAAGTACAGCACGCATAGCACCTCCGGCTTTTACCCCTGTACCGTTTGTTGCAGGTTGAATATAAACTGTAGCTCCACCAAATTTAGCCAATTGTTCGTGAGGAATAGTTCCATTTAAAACAGGAACTTTGATGAGATTCTTTTTAGCAGCTTCAGTACCTTTTGCAATTGCAGCAGTTACTTCTCCCGCCTTTCCTAATCCCCAGCCTACAATACCATCTTCGTTACCTACTACAACAATAGCAGAAAAACTAAATGCACGTCCTCCTTTTGTAACTTTTGTTACACGATTTACAGCTACAAGACGATCTTTAAGTTCCAAGTCGTTAGTAGTTTTTATTTTGTTCATTTTTGTTGCCATTGTTTTCAATTAAAATTTAAGTCCACCTTCGCGAGCTGCTTCGGCTAATTGTTTTACACGTCCGTGATATAAATAACCGTTACGGTCAAATATCACTTCTTTAATTCCAGCTTCAAGCGCTGATTTCGCTATAAGTTTACCTACATTTGCAGCTTGTTCTGTTTTAGTAATTTTGTCTTTCTTAGCTCCTTTTTCTGCTTTCAATAATGATGAAGCTGAAGCTAAAGTTACTCCTTTTACATCATCAATTACTTGTGCGTAAATTTGAGTATTACTGCGGAACACAGTCAAACGCGGTTTTTCAGCAGTACCCGATATTTTTGTACGGATATGTGCTTTTATTCTGTTTCTTCTTATATTTTTGTCTGTCATAGTTTCACAAGTTTACATAGTTTATTTACCGGCAGATTTACCTGCTTTACGACGGATAATTTCACCTTGGAACTTGATACCTTTTCCTTTGTAAGGTTCAGGTTTGCGGAACGAACGAATTTTGGCACAAACTTGTCCAAGTAATTGTTTGTCGCTGCTTTCCAAAATGATTAATGGGTTTTGATTACGTTCACTTTTAGTTTCCACTTTGATTTCTTTTGGCAATTGCAAATAAATCATATGTGAATAACCTAATGAAAGTTCCAATACATTTCCTGTATTTGATGCACGATAACCTACACCCACCAACTCCAATGTTTTTTTGTATCCTTCTGAAACACCAACAATCATATTG
Source organism: uncultured Paludibacter sp. (assembly GCA_900498215.1). Classification (GTDB taxonomy): domain Bacteria; phylum Bacteroidota; class Bacteroidia; order Bacteroidales; family Paludibacteraceae; genus UPXZ01. The sequence continues at coordinate 773,829 of LR026962.1, forward strand.
TTGATAAGAGCCCGGTACAAACCGTGAAAAGCACGATTTTGTTTTTCATCGTTGGGTCTGTTAATTTTCACTTCGCCATCTTCAACTTTTACTTCAATAGCTGAATCCACAGCTTGAGATAATTCTCCTTTAGGCCCTTTTACGGTTACCACATTGTCTTTTACTTCAATGTTTACTCCTTTAGGAAGTGTGATAGGTAATTTTCCAATTCTTGACATACTTCTTTCCTCCTATAAATTAATAAACATAACATAAAACTTCGCCGCCGATTTTCAAATCTTTAGCTTCTTTATCTGTCATCACACCTTTTGAAGTTGAAAGGATGGCAATACCCAATCCGTTCAATACACGTGGCATTTCTTTATAACCAACGTATTGACGTAAACCCGGAGTTGACACTCTTTGAAGTTTTTTAATTGAGTTAACTTTGTTAACCGGATCATACTTTAAGGCAATTTTGATAATGCCTTGTGCCCCGTCTTCTACAAATTTGTAGTTTAAAATATAGCCCTTTTCGTGCAATATACGGGTCATTTCTCTTTTTAAATTCGACGCAGGAACTTCCACTACTCTGTGGTTAGCTTTGATAGCGTTCCTTAATCGAGTTAAGTAATCTGCAATAGGATCTGTCATTGTTTTTGTTTTTTAAATTGATCCCGAAATCGGGACAATATTTAATTAATATAAATTAGCTAAAAGCTAACGGCAATATTGCCATCAGCTTTTTACCAGCTTGCTTTTTTAACTCCCGGTATGAGCCCTTTTGACGCCATTTCACGGAATTGAATACGTGAAATTCCAAATTGGCGCATATATCCTTTTGGTCGTCCGGTAATTTTGCAACGATTATGTATGCGAATTGGCGATGAATTTCTTGGAAGAGTTTGCAACATATCGTAGTTACCTTCTTCAATAAATTTTGCGCGTTTTTCTGCATATTTAGCAATCAGCTTTGCTCTTTTTACCTCGCGGGCTTTCATTGATTCTTTTGCCATTGTACTATCTTTTAATTAGTTTTTCTTAAATGGTAATCCGAATTCTCTCAATAATGCATAACCTTCTTCATCGGTTTTAGCTGAAGTTACAAATGTAATATTCATACCTAAAATACGGCTGATGCTGTCAATATTGATTTCCGGGAAAATAATTTGTTCTTCAATACCCAAGGTATAGTTTCCACGTCCGTCAAGTTTGCTTTCAATTCCTTTGAAGTCGCGGATACGAGGTAAAGCAACACGCACTAAACGTTCCAAAAATTCATACATACGTTCGCCACGCAATGTAACACGAACACCGATAGGCATTTTTTTACGTACTTTGAAGTTTGAAATATCTTTCTTTGAAAGTGTAGCTACGGCTTTTTGTCCTGTAATGGTTGTCATTTCATTTACAGCTGTATCAACAATTTTTTTGTCAGATACGGCTATACCCAATCCTTGATTCAAAACAATTTTTTCAAGTTTTGGAGCTTGCATTACCGAGCTGTATCCAAATTCTTTCATCAAAATAGGAACGATACGTTCTTTGTAATCATTCTTAAGACTTGTTGTATTCATACTTAAATTTCCTCCCCCGATCTTTTAGAAATACGTACCAACTTTCCTTCTTTATTCAATTTGCGTCCCACGCGAACAGGTTTTCCCTTTTCCACAGGATTCAAATTTGAAACGTGAATAGAAGCTTCTTGTTTAACAATACCTCCTTGCGGATTTTTTGCGTTAGGTTTGGTACTTTTTGATACCAAATTGATACCTTCCACGATGGCGCGTTGTTCTTTCACAAGAACTTCCAACACGCGTCCGGTTTTGCCTTTGTCAACTCCGGTGTTTACATACACGGTATCACCTTTTTTTATGTGTAATTTACTCATCACTTATTACTTTTTTCGAGATTGATTAAAGCACCTCCGGTGCAAGTGATATAATTTTCATATTAGTAGCGCGAAGTTCACGTGCAACCGGTCCAAAAATACGACTACCGCGAATTTCGCCTGCATTGTTCAAAAGCACGCAAGCGTTATCATCGAAACGGATGTAAGAACCATCAGCACGACGTACTTCTTTTTTTGTACGTACTACTACGGCTTTTGATACAGTTCCTTTTTTCATATCGCTGGAAGGAATTACATTTTTAACTGTTACTACAATGATGTCGCCAAGTGTAGCATAACGTTTTCCTGTTCCTCCCAAAACTCTGATACAAAGCGCTTCTTTACCGCCACTGTTATCAGCAATTGTCAGTCTGGTTTCTTGTTGTATCATAATCTTACTTCGCTCTTTCGATAATTTCTACTAATCTCCATCTTTTCAGTTTACTCAACGGACGAGTTTCCATAATGCTTACAGTGTCGCCAATGTTGCATTCGTTTTTCTCATCGTGAGCATGATATTTTTTTGTCTTATTTACGAATTTACCGTAAATAGGGTGTTTTTCTTTCCATTTTACAGCTACGGTAATGGTTTTATCCATTTTATTGCTGAAAACTACACCTGTTCTTACTTTTCTTAAATTTCTTGTTTCCATCAGACTCTTACTTTTTATTGGTTATTTCTCTCTGACGTAATTCTGTTGCAAAACGAGCAATTGTACGACGTACTTCTTTGATTTGCATCGGATTATCGAGCGGAGAAATAGAGTGATTTAATTTCAAGCGAATAAGACGTTCTTTTTCGGCATCCATTCTTTCCTGAATTTCTTTTACTGATAATTCTTTAATTTCTCTGATTTTCATATTCCTTATGCATTTTGTTCGGTTGTATCAAAATCTCGTCTTACTACAAAACGAGTAGTAACTGGTAGTTTTTGTGCTGCAAGGCGTAAAGCTTCTTTTGCAATATCAAAAGGAACACCTTCCACTTCAATAATAATGCGTCCCGGAGTTACAGGAGCTACGAATCCTTCAGGAGCACCTTTACCTTTACCCATACGCACTTCTGCTGGTTTTTTAGTAATAGGTTTATCCGGGAATACGCGAATCCATATTTGTCCTTGACGTTGCATATAACGAGTTACAGCGATACGGGCGGCTTCTATTTGACGTCCGGTGAGCCATTTCGATTGTAACGATTTAATTCCGAAAGAACCGAATGCCAATTCGTGACCTCTTTGGGCATTCCCTTTCATACGCCCCTTCTGCTGTCTCCTGAACTTTGTTTTTTTAGGTTGTAACATAACTTTTCCTTAAATCAAATTCATTAATAACAGTTTATTTTTTTCTTTTTCTAAAACCTTTTCCTCCACGATCATCTCTGCGGTCACCACGATGTTCGCCACCACGGCTTCCACTGTCCTTGCCTGAAGTAAAGGAAGGAGCTAAGTCTTTTTTACCGTAGATTTCACCACGGCAAATCCATACTTTAATACCAATTAATCCCACCTTAGTCAATGCTTCAGCGTGAGCGTAATCAATATCTGCTCTGAAGGTATGAAGAGGAGTTCTTCCTTCTTTATACATTTCTGAACGTGCCATTTCAGCTCCGTTCAAACGACCTGATACCTGTATTTTGATACCTTCGGCGCCAAGACGCATTGTAGAAGCTATTGCCATTTTCACCGCACGGCGGTAAGCAATTTTTCCTTCAACTTGACGCGCCACATTATTTGCTACGATAACTGCATCTAATTCAGGACGTTTAATTTCAAAGATGTTGATTTGAATTTCTTTATCAGTAATTTTTTTCAACTCTTCTTTCAACTTGTCAACTTCTTGACCGCCTTTACCGATGATAATTCCCGGACGAGCTGTACAAACAGTGATTGTAACAAGTTTTAATGTGCGTTCGATAACGATGCGAGATACGCTTGCTTTTGCAAGACGGGCGTTCAGATATTTTCTGATTTTGCTGTCTTCAAGAATGGTGTCGCCATAATTGTTGCCACCATACCAGTTAGAGTCCCATCCACGGATGATCCCTAAACGATTACTTATCGGATTTGTCTTTTGTCCCATCGTGCTTAAATTTGAGTATCGTTAGTTGTTTTGGTATCCACAAAAAGTGTTACGTGATTTGAACGTTTACGAATACGGTATCCGCGTCCCTGAGGAGCGGTGCGTAAACGTTTCAGCATAGTAGCTGAGTCCACATACACGGCACTTATATATAAATTTGCGTTATCTGCTTTTTGTTCTGTTTTAACTTCCCAGTTAGCAATAGCAGATTTCAGTAATTTTTCCATTTTAGCGGAAGCTTCTTTGTTCGAGAACTTCAAAACACCCAATGCTTTGTTCACTTCCATACCACGTATCATATCTGCAACCAAACGCATTTTACGTGGAGAGGTAGGAACGCCGACGAGCTTCGCAAAATATTGCGTTTTTTGAGCTTCTTTTTTAGCTTCGGCTGATGTTCTTTTTCTTGCACCCATTGTTATATTGTAACTTTTTTATTTTTCTTAAAATTTTACTTCAATGGATTATTTCTTTTTACCACCGTGACCGCGGAAGATACGAGTTGGAGAAAATTCTCCAAGTTTGTGTCCTACCATATTTTCGGTAATATACACGGGAATAAATTTATTTCCATTGTGAACTGCAATTGTATGACCTACAAAATCAGGAGAAATCATAGTGGCGCGTGACCAAGTTTTTACCACGGTTTTTTTACCGCTTTCGTTCATTGCCAAAACTTTCTTCTCTAACTTTAAATTGATAAATGGTCCTTTTTTTAATGATCGGCTCATATTATTTACTCCTTTCTAATTATTTTTTCTTTCTTTCAATAATATATTGGCTCGATTGTTTTTTAGGGTGACGAGTTTTGTAACCCTTAGCCAACAAGCCTTTGCGTGAACGTGGATGACCTCCTGAAGCACGACCTTCTCCACCACCCATAGGGTGATCTACCGGGTTCATTGCTACACCTCTCACGCGTGGACGACGTCCAAGCCAACGAGAACGACCTGCTTTACCTGATCTTTCCAATGCGTGGTCTGAGTTACCGACGCTACCAATAGTTGCTTTGCACGATGCAAGCACTTTACGTACTTCGCCGGAAGGTAATTTGATAATCACATATTTGTCTTCTCTCGAAGTCAATTGAGCAAACGTTCCTGCTGAACGAGCCATTGAAGCTCCTTGCCCCGGGCGTAATTCAATATTATGAATTATTGTACCAAGTGGAATGTTTGCCAATAATAATGAATTACCAACTTCAGGAGCTGCATCAGCACCTGAAAGAACTACTTGACCTACTTGCAATCCGTTTGGTGCAAGAATGTAACGTTTTTCGCCATCTGCGTAGAACAACAAAGCAATACGAGCCGAACGATTCGGATCATATTCAATGCTTTTAACAGTGGCGGGCACACCGTCTTTGTTACGTTTAAAGTCAATTACTCTGTATTTTCTTTTGTGTCCGCCTCCGATATAACGCATAGTCATTTTACCATCTTGGTTTCGACCACCCGTTTTATTATAGCCGACTACAAGAGATTTTTCTGGTGCACTTGCCGTAATTGTGTCAAATGTACCAATAATCTTGTGTCTTTGCCCCGGTGTTGTGGGCTTTAGTTTGCGTACAGCCATTTTACTTTTTAAATATTGCTATAAAAATCTATTTTATCTCCTTCTTTTAATGTAACGACAGCTTTTTTATAAGCTGATGTAGCGCCACTAACAAAACCTGTTTTTGTATAACGACTTTTTCTTTTGGGAGCTACTACTAATGTGTTTACATCAGTAACTGTTACACTATACATTTCTTCGATTGCTTGTTTAATTTCAATCTTGTTCGCATCTTTTTGAACTCTAAAGCCATAACGGTTGAGTTTATCACCCAACTGAGTCATTTTTTCAGTAACGATTGGTTTTATAATAATTCCCATCTTTTTTCCTCCTTACGCTTTAAAAATTTGTTCTAATGCAGCAACCGATTCTTCTGTAAACACTAAATTCTTAGCATTAAGAATTGAGTAAGTATTTAATTCTGAAATTGTTACAACTTTCGATGCGGGTAAATTACGAGCCGACAAATATACGTTTTTATTTCCATTTGACAAAATGAAAAGTGTCTTTTTATCAGCTACTTGTAAATTTTTTGTAATTGCTACAAATTCTTTTGTTTTTGGAGCTTCGAAATTTAAAGTATCAAGCACTAAAATTGCATTGTCTTTAGCTTTGTAAGCTAGAGCTGATTTGCGTGCTAATTGTTTTACTTTTTTATTTAATTTGAAGCTGTAATCACGTGGAACGGGACCAAACACACGTCCTCCACCTACACGTACAGGTGATTTAATATCTCCGGGACGAGCGCCACCACCACCTTTTTGACGGCCTAACTTGCGGGTTGAACCTGCAATTTCACTTCTTCCTTTTGATTTGTGAGTTCCTTGACGTTGGTTAGCCAAATATTGTTTCACATCTAAATAAATAGCATGGTCATTTGGCTCAATACCGAAAATAGCATCATTTAATGATACTTTTTTACCGGTTTCTTTTCCGTTAATATCTAAAATATTCAATTCCATACTACTTACTTATTGATAATTACGATTGAACCTTTTGCTCCGGGAACAGAACCTTTAATTAAAATAAGGTTGTGTTCAGGGATTACTTTTAACACTACTAAATTTTGTATAGTTACTTTTTCACCACCGGTACGTCCTGCCATACGCATTCCCGGCATAACGCGAGAAGGCCATGAAGAAGCTCCAAGAGAACCCGGAGCACGTAAACGGTTGTGCTGACCGTGAGTAGATTGCCCTACCCCACCAAATCCGTGGCGTTTTACCACACCTTGATGACCTTTACCTTTTGAAGTTCCGATTACGTCAACATACATATCGGCTTCAAACATACTATCAACGGTGATTACATCACCTAATTTGAATTCTTGTTCGAATTCTTTGAACTCAACCAAGTGGCGTTGTGGTGCTACTCCGGCTTTTTTAAAATGTCCGGCTTCTGGTTTGCTAGTGTGTTTATCCTTTTTTTCTTGGAAACCCACTTGAACAGCATCATAACCGTCTTTTTCTACCGTTTTAATTTGAGTAACAATACAAGGACCTGCTTCAATAACAGTGCACGGTACATTTTTACCGTCGGCGCTGAAAACGGATGTCATTCCGATTTTTTTTCCTAATAATCCTGGCATTTCAAATTGTTTTTTACCCTTAACCCCTTCCGAAACCTCGGAAAGGGGATCGGCATTGTTTATAAATATTTAATTATACTTTAATTTCTACTTCTACTCCACTTGGTAATTCAAGTTTCATCAATGCATCAACAGTTTTACTTGTTGAGCTGTAAATGTCGATAAGACGTTTGTACGATGAAAGTTCAAATTGTTCACGTGATTTTTTATTTACGAACGTAGAACGATTCACTGTAAAGATACGTTTGTGAGTTGGAAGAGGAATTGGACCACTTACCACAGCACCTGTAGCTTTTACTGTTTTTACGATTTTTTCAGCAGATTTGTCCACTAAATTGTGATCGTATGATTTTAATTTAATTCTGATTTTTTGACTCATTGTCTGTTTTTTATTTGTATATTAATAGTAAAACATTCAGCTTAAGAGTCATTCGCTAAGCTGAATGTTTTAATTTTATAGTAATTCTACCTTTCCTTTTGCTTCTGCAACTACTTCTTTTGCAATAGAACTGGAGACTTCTGCATAATGAGAAAATTCCATCGAAGAAGTCGCGCGTCCTGATGTAATTGTACGGAGCGCCGTTACATAACCAAAGGTTTCTGCCAAAGGTACTTTTGCTTTTACAATGCGTGCACCGGTACGGCTGCTTTCCATTCCTTCTACCTGTCCACGGCGTTTGTTTAAGTCTCCAATCACGTCTCCCATACTTTCTTCGGGAGTTACTACTTCCATTTTCATAATCGGCTCCATCAAAACAGGTTTTGCTTTCGCGCAAGCTGTTTTATATGCAAGCTGAGCGCAAATTTCAAAAGAAAGTTGGTCAGAGTCTACCGCGTGGAACGAACCATCAAGCAATGTAACTTTGAGCGTATCCATAGGGAATCCGGCTAAAACACCGTTTTTCATTGCAGTTTGGAAACCTTTTTGTACGGAAGGAATAAATTCTTTAGGAATGTTACCTCCTTTTACAACATCAACAAATTGTAACGAACCTTCAAAATCTTTATCTTTTGGTTCTACGCGTACAATAATATCAGCAAACTTACCACGACCACCAGATTGTTTTTTATACACTTCGCGAATTTCTACCGCTTGAGTAATTGCTTCACGATAAGCAACTTGTGGACGTCCTTGATTACATTCTACTTTGAATTCACGTTTCAAACGATCGATAATAATTTCCAAGTGAAGTTCACCCATACCGCTAATAACGGTTTGTCCTGATTGCTCATCGGTATGCACTGTAAATGTAGGATCTTCTTCCGCTAATTTTGACAATCCCATACCGAGTTTATCCAAATCTTTCTGTGTTTTAGGTTCTACAGAAATTCCAATAACAGGTGCAGGAAAGTCCATTGATTCCAAAGTAATCGGATGAGCTTCATCACACAATGTATCTCCGGTACGAATATCTTTGAAACCTACTCCTGCCCCAATATCACCTGCTGAAATAACTTCAACCGGATTTTGTTTGTTTGAGTGCATTTGGAAGATACGTGAAATACGTTCTTTTTTCTCGGAACGAGTATTGTAAACGTAGCTTCCGGCTGCTAATTTACCCGAATATACGCGGAAGAAGCAAAGACGACCCACATAAGGATCGGTTGCAATTTTAAATGCAAGCGCTGTTAGCGGTTCGTTTGCATCAGGATGACGTACAATTTCTTTGTCTTCAAATCTCGGATCTTTCCCAATAATTTCAGGCGTATCAAGCGGACTTGGCAAATATGCACAAACAGCATCAAGCATAGTTTGAACGCCTTTGTTTTTGAACGCCGAACCACAAATCATCGGGTTAATTTCCATTGATAATGTAGCTTTACGAATTGCTGCTCTGATCTCATCTTCAGTAATTGCAGATGGGTCTTCAAAATATTTTTCCATTACAGCGTCATCATATTCCGCTACAATTTCCAACATTTTATCTCTCCATTCTTGAGCTTCGTCTAACAAATCAGCAGGAATCTCTTCCACAGAATATTCCGCACCCATTGTTTCGTCGTGCCAAAAAATGGCTTTCATTTTTACTAAATCCACCACGCCTTTGAATTTTTCTTCAGCGCCGATTGGAATTTGAATTGGGCAAGGTTTTGCTCCCAAAACTTCTTTTACCTGACGTACAACTTCGTAAAAATCGGCACCTGAACGGTCCATTTTATTTACAAAACCGATACGCGGCACATTATATTTATCTGCTTGACGCCAAACAGTTTCTGACTGCGGCTCTACACCTCCTACTGCACAGAAAGTTGCAACAGCACCGTCGAGAATACGCAAAGAGCGTTCTACTTCTACGGTAAAGTCAACGTGTCCCGGAGTGTCAATCAGATTTATTTTATATTTATCTCCTTGGTAATTCCACGATGTAGTGGTAGCAGCCGATGTAATGGTAATACCACGTTCCTGCTCTTGTTCCATCCAGTCCATAGTGGCAGCTCCATCGTGAACTTCTCCAATTTTATGTGTTAAACCGGTATAGAAAAGGATACGTTCAGATGTTGTTGTTTTACCGGCATCAATGTGAGCCATAATACCGATATTTCTCGTAAAACTTAAATCTCCTTTTGCCATTTGTTTTGCTTTTTGTTTTTTACTTAATTTTTTCTTTCAATTAAAATCTGAAATGAGCAAAAGCACGGTTAGCTTCAGCCATACGGTGCATATCTTCTTTACGTTTGAAGGCGCCACCTTGGTTGTTGAACGCATCAATAATTTCGGCTGCTAATTTATCAGCCATTGAACGTCCACCACGTTTGCGAGCATATTGAATAAGATTTTTCATTGAAATAGATTCTTTCCTGTCAGGGCGAATCTCGGTAGGGACTTGGAATGTGGCTCCACCAACACGGCGTGATTTAACTTCCACCAATGGAGTAACGTTTTCCAACGCTTTTTTAAAGATTTCAAGCGGAGCTTTTTCTTCGTTTGGAAGTTTGGTTTTAACCACCTCTAATGAGTTGTAGAAAATGCCGAAAGCGACTGTTTTTTTGCCATCGAACATCAAATGGTTAACAAACTTTGTAACCATTGCTTCATTAAAAACAGGATCCGGAAGGATAACCCGTTTTTTAGGTTTTGTTTTTCTCATTTTTACTTAAAAATTTCGTTTTTTGTTTTTTGGTTGCTTTTTAGTTATGCTTCAATAAGTTCCTCCGAACTTATTTACTCAACCTTTCATCTGCTACCTTAAAACGCAAACAAGTTTTGAAACTTGATTTTGTTAATCTCTTTTGTTAGAAATAGTGAAGGTTTTTCTCAAAAACGTATTACCGCTTATTTCTTTTTACCTTTTGCCGCTGCAGCTGCTTGTCCCGGTTTAGGACGTTTTGCTCCGTATTTAGAGCGACGTTGAGTACGACCGTTTACACCGGCTGTATCCAACGTACCGCGAACCACGTGATAACGTACTCCCGGAAGATCTTTTACACGACCACCACGTACCATTACGATAGAGTGTTCTTGCAAATTGTGTCCTTCACCCGGAATGTAAGCATTCACTTCTTTTTGGTTCGTTAAACGTACACGAGCCACTTTACGCATTGCAGAGTTAGGTTTTTTAGGAGTAGTGGTATATACACGTACGCAAACTCCACGACGTTGAGGACAAGAGTCCAATGCCGGAGATTTACTTTTGTCGATAAGTTCTACTCTTCCTTTTCTAACTAATTGCTGAATTGTAGGCATTTTTTCTTCTTTTTTTTAAATAAATCCTTATTAATTACCCATTTAGCGTTTTTATACAAAATGGAGTGCAAAGGTACGAACTTTTTTTCAAATAGCAATAAGAATGGGAGATATTTTTTTTGAAAATGAATATTCTATACAAAAACGACAAACGAGAATATCATATTTATTGATACTCTCGCTTTTGTTATTTTCTCTTTCGAGTTTATTATTATTTATTTCTTTACCATTAATTTTTCTTTTGCAACCCAACCGTCTTTTCCGTAGATGGAAAGAACGTACACTCCATCGGATAAGAAACCGACATCGAAATGATTTTCGGCAAAAACAGCTTGAAGTTTTCCATCCAATGAATATATTTCTGCTTTTGCTATTTTATTATCTGTTTGAATGGAAACAACTCCGTTTGTAGGATTTGGATAAATTGTCAGTTGTATTGTTTTCACTTGTTTTACAGGAGTTGAACCATACGGAGGACTTCCGGCTTCCACCCAAGCAGAATATATTAACTCTGCCAATGTATGTGAAGCATTGCGGAAAAGCGTTTTTGTAAATTGTGTTTTATCCCAAAGCGTACTGTAATAAGTAGTTGAAAAATAAGAATCCAACGTTTGTGCATAATCATCCGCAATAAAAACGCTATCTACATACTTATAATTATTATATATATACTTCAGTACATACAAATTTACATTACTCACAGTTGTTACAGCCGGCGGCGAATATCCTGAATAATTTTTCAGATAAGATTGATATTTACTTACCATACTTGATTCATAACGGGAATGAATGCCTTTTTGAGAATAAGTTTCCCCATCGTAGTATTGAGTAAGGTGTAACGGCATGTGTCCATCGGCAACATAATGTCCTAAATCGGAAGCAAATAAAACTGCCTTGTGCCAATTTTTATTTTGGAACGCTAATTTTAAAGAATCATAAGTGTTTTTTGTAGCCCAAGGTAATGTGCCGTTATTTGTTACAAAATACAAACCGTAAATATTTACTATAGAATCGTAGGTAGAAGCAATTTTTCCGGTAGAATTAAACTCGGAATACATATCAATATCTATATAATGTTTGGGACCTTCCGTATTATCTGAGCTTTTACGATTATCCGCATCGGAAGCGTGATCGGCTAATGAATCTGCCCACACATTAAATCCTGACATAGAAGCAGGGAAATAATTAGGAGCATTATAACTTATAATATAGTGTCCGGTTCCACCCCAACTACATAACAAAATCGTTAGAACCAGAAGAGTTAATACATTTTGAGTTTTCCTTATCATTTGATTGATTTTTAATTAAAAGGGCGGCAAAGATAACAAAAAGTTTAGACAGAATGTTATTTAATAATGTTTTTAAGCAAAATTTAGGCGGAATTATTTGAAAATTCCGCCTAAATAATAAATATTTTTATTGTTACTTTTTCTATTTAACTAATTTATAAACCTCTAATCCGTTTTCTGTTTCAACCTGTAATATATATATTCCGTGATTAATTATTGGAATAAACGCCGAATTAGATGAACTTTTAATTATTTTATTCAGATTTCCGGTAATGGAATAAAGGTAGATATTTTCATTTCCTTTTAATCCAAAAACAACAAATCCATTGTTTAACGCTCCTACCTTATAACTTTGAGTTTTTACATTTTTCAAACCGGTTGAAAGCGTAGAAACTTTTACTTGATTAGAATATTCTGAAATAAATGCACCTTTGGTTGAACGCACTCTGTAATAATAATCTGTATTTTCTTCCAAATTGCTTACATTGTATTGATTTCCTGTTTCAAAAACATTTTTCTGAACAAAAACCGTATCAATATTTCCATGTTGAATGCTTACATCATCCAGGGCAAAATTACCTGTGGTACCCGTCGCTTTAGAATAAGTGAATTTTATAAATGTATAACCAGTATTGTGCGAAAAATCATAAGAAGGATAATATTTTGAAGTATTTACATACGGAATACTGTCAATTTTTGTCCAACCATTTTTATTTTGCGCCTCTACTTTCATATACGAACCCGGTGCCGATGATGGGAAACGATACATAAAACTCAAATTAGTAATAGTATCGGCAAACTGTTTTGTTTGAAGCCACTGTCCGTCTCCCTTGAAAGCAATGGATGGAATTGCCATACCGGAACTTGCTGTTGAAGTATAATTTCCGCTTGTGGTTCCAGTCCAACCCGTTGGCAATGGAGTTCCGTTACTTCCAACAGAATTAAATCCTTCCGTTTCCGTTACAATTTGCCCCGTCATTTTATACACATCCACGTAATACCCTGACGCATAAGGATTCGCTTCCCAATTTGCGTTAAAAGAAGCTCCGTTGATTTCGGTGGCGTCCAAAGCCGTGGGAGTTTCAAGAGGTTCAGTTCTTAATTGCATAGTATTGAAAGAAGGAACAACCACGCCGCTTCTATACGAAGTTACTTTATATGTATATCGCTGATTTGGGTCAAGATTTGATACGGCATACTCCGTTACTGTTCCTACCGATAAATCCTGAATAAGATACGTATTGGATGAAGCAAAATTCATTGCATGTGTTCCAATTCGGTCTAAATCGCTGTAAGGATATTCCGTCCATTCATTGAGATCAAAATTCATCGTTGGATGAGTAATTTCAGGTTTACGTTTAAGTATCTTATCCAATCCCCAAACGTAATCAGCTCCGCCATTTAATTTTCCTATAATATCTACCGGAACTCCATTGCGATACAAAGCAACAGCATCATTCCCATTAAACGCAGTAATTGAATCTCCAAACGCGTTGGCTTTAGCTCTTAATGCGTCATTTGTAGATGTGTACATTACTAACAGATAAGTTTTATTATTTTGCAATGTGCCTGAAAGTTTTTGCGTAACAATATACTCTCCCATCCCATTAGTTTGCTTTTTCAAAGAATAATTTGATAAATCAACTGCACTTCCGGTTCCATTATACAACTCAATGGCTTTATCATTTCCTGCTCCTTCATAATATCCGGAAATTATCAAATTTCCTGCTTTCGTATCGCCCTGATAAACAGAAAGTTTGTAATTTGTTGCAGCCGGGTCTTCCAACCAATTCAAAGTGCCACTTACAGGAGTAGCGTCGGTTGCTTCCGTTACAATAAAATCGGAAGTGGCTGTGGCTGAAATAGGAACACGCATTGTTTCCGCTAAACCACCCCCTTGAATTAATAAAGTATCTTTCGTTTCACCCACGCTTGTAGGGGCATAATTCACTTGCAAATTATAACCATTCAACACATCTTGTTGCGAAATTGTATAGCTTGATGCTGACAACGAACTGCTGTTTCTTGAAAATGAAACAGTAACAGAAGATGAAATATTTACACCCTGAATATTTATATTTAAAGATTTAGTAGAATTAACCAAAATAAATTTGTAATCCAATTTTGCCATTCTTTTTGGGGAAATAAGAAAAGCGTCGGTTTCAGCAGGATAATCGAATGCTTGCGTTGTATCATTTCCCCAAATATATTCGGCTAATTCAGGATGGTCAATGAAAGGATTTCTGTTTCCTTGAATAGTATAAATAGAGTCTGCACGATTGCGTTCTTTATCGCTTACAGGATCTTGACGATGCCATTTCAGTAATAAATCAATTGCCCATGGTTGCCAAACAGGATAGGTCGTATTTGTAAGCATTGGAGAATTCCATAAGTTATATAGATTCTCGTAAATAGTTGATATATAAAAGTATGAACGTGCAAAATCTCCTTTATATTCGTCTGCCGGTTCAAAACAATTATCCGTGTAAACTGTTTCAAATCCATTTTTTCCTATTTTTGATTTTCCATTGTCAAGAATTAAAGTTCCTGTTGTTTCTCCCAATGGCAAATTACTTTTAATCTCGTTGGTTTGTGCGTCAGCCGGATAAAGATGAAAAAGGTCTCTGTAAGCCATATTTTCATACCCTCCCCACCAACTTTTAGGAAATGAATGTTCGATTGCCATACCGGATACTGAATTGTATCCATTAAATTTCCGAACATTATTGGAATATATATCAATTACAGTACTATCTGCATTTTGGTCAGTTTTATAAAATCCCTGCCAAGTATAACCTTCGCCGCTGCCGTACTGCAAAACAAACATAGGAGCAGCGATTTCGTGAAGTGTTGTTTTCAGTTCTGCTTTTTTCTTACCGCGGGCGTAATAATAATATCCGGTAGGAGCTGCACCCTGACATATTAAAGTAACTGTAAAAAATAGTAAAGTAAAGAGTAGTTTCGTTTTTCTCATAATTCTGTTTTATAAAGGGCTGTAAAGATGCATATTTATTTCAGAATTATGAAAAATAAAGGTTTAAATAACTGTAATAAATGAAAGTTTTAACGTTTTTGAGCTATTTTCTCCAACGCTTTGTTATATCTCCATACGCATCAATGCGCCTATCTCTGAAAAAGGGCCACCAACGACGTACGGTTTCTGTTCTTTTCATATCTACATCTAAAACAATATTTTCTTCTCTGTTATCAGATGCTTGAACTAAAATTTCGCCTTGCTGTCCCACAATAAAACTGCTTCCCCAGAATTGAATTCCGTTCGTTGTTCCGGACGGGTCTTTTTCCAATCCGACACGATTACAAGAAATTACAGGAATTCCATTAGCCACCGCGTGTGAGCGTTGAATAGTAATCCAAGCTTCTCGTTGTCTATTTTTTTCTGCCTCAGCATCTGAGCTTTCCCAACCGATTGCCGTAGGATAAATCAACATTTCAGCGCCGGCAAGCGCCATTAATCTTGCTGCCTCAGGATACCATTGATCCCAACAGACAAGCACGCCCAACTTTCCTACCGATGTTTGAATGGGCTGAAATCCTAAATCGCCCGGCGTAAAATAAAATTTTTCATAATAGGCAGGATCGTCCGGAATGTGCATTTTACGGTATATTCCGGCAATAGTTCCGTCTTTTTCCAAAACTACGGCTGTGTTGTGATATAATCCTGCCGTACGTTTTTCAAACAGCGAAAGTACAATGACAACTCCCAATTCCTTTGCTAACGTTCCAAAATATTCAGTAGAAGATCCGGGAATAGTTTCGGCTTGGTCAAAAACGTTCACATCCTCCGTTTGACAAAAATACAAACCATTATGAAGTTCTTGCAACACAACAAGCTCCGCTCCTTTTTTAACTACTTCGCGAATGTTTTGCTCTAATTTAGAGATGTTTTTCTCTAAATCTGATGTATTTGATTGTTGAATTAAAGCTATTTTCATATTATTATTTTGTCTAACTAAAATTTGGATATTGCATTGTTACACAGTGTAATGAACCGTGTTGTTTAATTAATGCCGTACAATCTACTCCCACGATTTCTCTGTCGGGAAAAGCTTTTTGCAATTGCCGCTTTGCGATTTCGTCTTTCGGAGAATTATATGTCGGCACTAAAACGGCATCGTTTATAATTAAAAAATTAGCATACGTTGCCGGAAGTCGTTCTCCGTTTTCGTCATAAACTGCATCTGCCATTGGAAGTGGAATAAACTTCATCTTGACTCTCTCCTTAAGAAAAGGAAGATTTAAAAGTTCTTCTTCCATTTTCTTTAATTCTTCGTAATGTTCATCACTTTCATCTTCACATTTCACATACGCTATGGTATTTTCACTGCAAAAACGTGCCAAAGTGTCAATATGACTGTCAGTGTCGTCTCCTAACAAGTAACCGTGATTAAGCCACAGAATATGTTCAGCGCCCAAATATTTTTTGAGTTTCTTCTCTATTTTTTCTTTGGAAAGATTATTCCGATTTTCAGATAAAAGACATTCCGATGTAGTTAAAATGGTTCCTTTTCCATCGCTTTCAATACTTCCGCCTTCAAGAATAAATTTCAAACGATTTTTGTATTTTACGTTCCCGGGAAAAATATTTTTATCAAAAAGTTTTCTTGTGATTTGATTATCCAAACTTGCCGTAAACTTCATTCCCCAACCGTTAAATGTAAAATCAAGAATTGCGGGTTTTCCGTTTTTTATTACCGTAATTCCTCCGTGATCACGCGCCCAAGTGTCATTGGATGGAATTTCAACATACATTATATTTTCCTGATTTAAGTCCTTTAATTTCGGTTTCACCTCTTTTTCATCAGCACAAACCACCAATAATTTTTCACGCTTCGCAATTTCACGAGCAATATTCACAAAACATTCTGTAACTTCATCAAGCATATATGCCCAATCGGTATTTTTGTGCGGAAAAGTAAGCTGTACAAAACTTTGCTTTTCCCATTCGGCAGGCATTCTTAGTTTTGAATTTCGGGTTTCAGGTTTCAAATTCATTTTATCAATCAACTGTTTTACTAATAACTAAACTACATCCATCGTTTTCTTCCAACTCCCTCATCTACAATCACTTTTTCTGGAGGCGTAAGCAAAACATTTGGGTCTTTCAAAATTTTATTCAGCATACGCATAGACGAAGCGTAATAATAACCATCGCAAATACGTTCATCCATTACAAATTTCAGCATAATACTTTTATAGGTGGTTATTTCGTTGGCTCTGTTTACTGAATGACGTTGCGATTTTTTACCCATTGCCACAAATAAACTACAATTTCCAAACTCATATAAATGATGATAAATAGATTCTACTCCAATGGAACCAATNTTNGTAAGAAAAATACTGCAATGCCAAGGNCTTGCCTGTTCTATTAAACGCGGAAGTAACCCGACTTTATCTAACCCTAAAAAAGTAACAACAATAATTCTCATTACAAAATCAGGAACATAACCAAATAGTTTTGACAATTTATCCGAATTATTTTTCTGACCTATTTTCTGATTTTTCTCCTGTTGTTCAAGTATTTTTCTTGCAATATCTTGCAATGTATCTGTTGGTTGAAAATATGGTTTAATTAATGTTTCTTCGCCATCATCAGAAATACTTCTCTTTACTACAATAGAAAAATTCAGATAATTTCGCGCAAATATTTTATTCCACATCACAAAACGATTCAAATAAGGGCGCTGAGAAACTAACCTTACTATTGCCGCAATAATAACGTGCATAATAGATAAACCNGCAATTTCTTCTTTGTGTTCTTTAATAAATGCCTCGATGTGGTCAATAGAAATGCGTTCTTCAAAATAATTTTGTGCATCAATTCGTGTCCGCAAAAAATAGGGTATCACTGAAAATACCGCATCAATTTTTCTTACACGCCAACCATCGTATCTGTCGCCCCAATGCCAATGAAAATACTTGAATTTGTTTTCTTNATACATAGTTTAAAATTTTGCCTCCAAAGATAATTTTTTATTTTGAAAATCAAATATAGTTATGGAATTAAAAACTTGAGACCTGCTTGTAGNAACTAAANAAGGATTTCGAAATTTAACTTATCCTGTATTTCATCACATCGTCCATCAGAATTTCATTATTATCCATCATAAAACGAATTACATGAATTATTTTTGGTTCTTTCGCTTTTATGTTTTTTGTCAATTCTGATAAATTGCGTGACTTTTCGTTTAATAATTCATTGATTTTTTTGCGAATATTTTGAAACTCTTCTTCCGTTACTTGCGTTTCTTTCTTTTTCAGGCAAATATCGCAAACGCCACAGTCCTTTGTGTTTTTTTCACCAAAATAGCTTAACAAAATCCGGCTACGACAAATATTCTCCTCATTTGCATACCTTAAAACACTATTTACTCTTTCAATATATTTTTCCTTTCTATCATCGTACGCTTCTTTTGTTAGAGCTAAACGCGAAATGTCATCCCGCTCGTGTGTAAAAGTGAGAAACGGTGTTTTTTTTCTTGGTATGTATTTAATAATCTTTTCGTTGGATAAACTTACCAATGTCTGATAAAGTTTTTCGTGCGTCCAATCCAAACGTGTGCAAAGCGTTTCTTCGTGGATGGCGTGTAAATCGGTAAAAAGACCAGTGTATGAACGAAGTAGAATATGAATTAACTGTTCTTGCTCCGGAGTGTTTTTTAAATTGTATAAATCATCTTTTTTTATAGTAAAAAGCACCATTGAGGCACTATCTTCTTCATCGGTAAGTTCCAAATAACCCGCTTGTTGCAGAATTTTTATGCTGTTGTAAGCTACCAAAAGCGGAAAGTGAAATTTACCGCAAAAATCGGCTAAATCAAAAGGAAAAGTCACATAAAGTCCTGCGCCTACCGCCAATGTAAAATAATTTCCGAGCGCTTCGTAAACATCTTTCACGGTTTCTTTCGGCGGAAATGTATCTGCAATTCGCTTTTTCAGTTTAGTTTCATCGGTTTTATTATAAAGCAAAACTGCAAACGCTTTTTTTTCATCGCGTCCGGCGCGTCCCGCTTCCTGAAAATAAGCTTCAAGCGTATCAGGCAAATCAATATGAACTACAGAACGCACATCGGGTTTATCAATTCCCATTCCAAAAGCATTGGTACAAACAATGACACGTGTTTCTCCCGATTTCCAACGATTTTGACGCTCATCTTTTGTTTTGTTATTTAATCCGGCGTGAAAATGTTCGGCAGAAATTCCGTTTTCAGTCAAAAAATCAGCTATTTCTTTGGTTTTCTTTCGATTACGAACATAAACCACCGAGGTTCCTTTTACTCCTTCCAACACTTTCAAAAGTGTTTCATTTTTCTTTTCCGTGTTTCTTACAACATAAGCCAAATTTTTCCGGTGAAAACTTTTTTGGAATACATTTTTCTGAGGAAAACACAATTGAGTTTGAATATCTTCAACCACTTCGGGAGTAGCTGTGGCAGTCAGCGCAAGAACAGGAACATTGGGAAGAAATTCGCGAATTTCGGCAATTTTTAAATACGACGGACGGAAATCGTATCCCCATTGCGAAATGCAATGCGCCTCGTCCACAGCAAGCAAACAAACTTTCATTTGTTTTACTTTGTTCAGAAAAATTTCTGTTCCAAGTCGTTCCGGTGAAACGTAGAGAAATTTGTATGCCTCAAACACAGTATTATCAAGCGTTTGAACAATTTCAGAATGAGTCATTCCGGTATAAATAGCCGCAGCTTGTATGTTTCGCCTTTTCAAATTTTCCACCTGATCTTTCATCAGCGCAATCAATGGAGTAATTACAATACAAACGCCTTCCATAGCCATTGCAGGCACTTGAAACGTCAATGATTTTCCGCCTCCCGTAGGCATCAATCCCAACGTATCTCGTCCCGAAACTACACTTTCGATAATTTCTGTTTGCAATGGACGAAATTCATCGTAACCCCAGTATTGTTTTAGTATGGAAAGATATTTCTGCATTCTTTTGCAAAGATACCTATTTTTTGGAAGAAATCAGAAGTTGAAATATTGAGAAATAAAATCTTCAGAAAAGCNAAATTCAATGTATTCAAAAATATNTTTCTCNTCTTATATTTAAGGCAANCNTTAATTTTCACTGTACCGCACATAATTGACTTAAGTCTTTTATGGACAAAATGAATTGAGCAAATTTTTAGNTCAATTTTGAAAAATTATGAANCAGAATTATTAAATAATTTATTTAATTACCACAGTAACAATGCTTTTAGGCGACACATTAAGTATTACTTTTCCATCGGATAGTTGAGTTTCTTTCACTGTTCTGTTTAAAGAAACAGAAGTTTCATAAGCAGAAACACTATTTACTACAGAAGGCACTGCGATGTTTAAATTATTTACCTGAGTAGTTTCAGGATTTATAATAACAACCACGATTTGTTCACCACCTTTATATGCGGTAATTTCCAAATTATTCGCTTTGCTTGATGTTGCATCTACTCTTATATATCCCGGNCTCACATATTTTGAAAACTGTGAAAATGCATATCCTCTTTTAAGTATCTCACCATTGGTAGTACCTTGTTCNCCATCTCCGATAAAGGAATAATAACGCTGAATATACCACCACACATAAGCACTCCAATTGTTTTTCATCGCTTCGTGAATAGTGTGCANCATAGTAAGACTTTCGTCCCATTTTGCACTTTCCGTGTATGACGACCAAGGCGCTGCTCCCGTTTTTCCTGTATTCAAATTCAGAAGATATTCTGTCATCCAGATTTCCTTGCCTTTTTGTTCGGCAAGCGGAAAAGTTCCCAATCCTCCTCCGTAAATATGTCCTGCAACAATATCAAAATTATTTGCGGCATCGGCATTATTCAATATATCATTGGTAAAAGTATTGCCGAAATTATACGATTCGGGTGCGGCAACTTTGGTATTATTAATAAGATGTCCGTAGTTTTTAAGAAAATCTATCATTTCTGATGATGTCCAGTCGCAAGATTCGTAAGAAACTTTTATATCGGGTTCATTTTGGATTGAAACGNCGTGAATANTTACNCCGTTTGCAGCCATATAAGTAACAAATGAANTAATATAATTTTTAAAAGCATCGTAACTTCCAGATAATAAACGNCCTCCNACAATATTNTTGTTNTCTTTCAATANAGCNGGAGGAGACCAAGGCGATGCCAATATTTTGGCNTCATATTTCTGAACTTCTTTCGCTGATTCAAGTAAATACTTCCATTCGGTAGAATCGGATGCCAATCTCACTCTGAATATGGTTAAACCCAAATCTGTTTCATCAGTTCCAAATGCTTTTTTAATCACATCTTGTTTTAAAAATTGAGTTCCCCATATTTTATTTGCACCTCCAAATCCTGCAATAGTTTGGTAAGTTTTGTCAGGATTAACCGTAACAGTTAAAGATGCCGGTTGCGTCTCGGGTTCCGGTTCGGGATTATTGTTTTCTTTTTCACATCCAGCAAAAATAATTAAACTTAGGACTAACCATAATAGTTTGAATGGAAAAATTGAGGTTGTTTTCTTTGACATACTTGATTTTAAAATTTACTATTGAAGTTTTCGGTTATAATGTATATTTTAGAAAATTTACTTTTTTCTTCTCTTAATTAGAGGCATAAGATATTTTTTACCCCATTTTTTCAACCGATACTACCCTTCTTAAATTATCCCAAAGCCATCTCACAACTTCAACATTCTGAAAGTAATCGGTAATTCAACTGTTGCTTCTACTTTTTCACCATTTTGTTCAGCAGGAATAAAATCAGGAAGTTGATTTACAACTTTGAGAATTTCCTGTTGCGTTTCGGACGAAACGTTGCCAATCACTTCTCCTTTAGATACTTTTCCGTTTTTATCAACCAAAAAACGTACTTTTAACTCTTTNTTCTGCTTACTTTTTCTTTCCTCCACAGGATAATTAACACCCTGAGTGAAATATTGCATCAACTCTTTATTGCCCGCAGGAAAACGAGCAGGTTTATCTGCCGATATAAATTTTTGATTGGGAATAGAAGTATAGTGTGGTTTAACGATTGCTTCGCCCACCATTACCATTGGAAGAGTCATCGAATTATTTTCAGCCGATTTTTCTTCAACAATATCTTCTTCATTTTCTTGTTCGGAAAAATCAACTTCATCTGCTCTTCAGCGAGTATTTTTTATTTTTTTTTGNCGTTCGCGNAACCTGTTGATGCTACTTGAGTTTGAACNGCTTGTGCTGTTTTCATTAGCAGTTGTAACTTCCTTTNCTTTTGTATTTGANTTATTTGCAGGGGTTGTAATAACTTCATTCGTTTGTTGTTCCTGTACTTCAGTTTGATTTTCATCTGTAACAGNTCTTGTTCTGGTACGGAAACTTCTTTCACTGTTTGAAGATTTTGATGCCGCTTCTGCTTTTAGTTTTTGCAAATCACTTTCCAAAATTATGGGTAATTGAGCAAAAAGTCCGCCAATAAATAAGATAAAAAACAGTGTTAAGAATGTCTTTTTCATATTTTTTCCAATTAATTTTTTAAGATAAAATTTTCAGACAAATATTTAACGACAAAATTATAAAAAATTGTTTAAGTATTATGCATTTTACAAAAAAATAGCGGTAAAAAGAATTACCGCTATTTTTCATAATCAAAATGTNAGAAAACTATATGAAGGTTAAAGTTGATTGTTATATAAACCTTACATTTTCTTTATAGTTATTATTTTATCCGAATATTTTTCAACATCTTCTTTTCTATTAGACACAATAGAAGCTCCGTTCTTGGCTTTATCACCGTAAAGTTCTAAAGATTTAGGAGGTTTAATTGAAGCGATATAAGCTTCATTGTTCCCTATTAGTTTTTCGAACTCATCCGCACTCACAGATTTTCCGTCAAACAAATAAATCCCGTACATAGCATCTTTTTCCGAATTTTCCGAACTTCCATCCAATTTAAAATTAATCGGGACAAAAAACNTNCAANTTACATTTTNGCCGCCTTGTTTTCCCGGTATCCAATTTGGCATTGATTGGATAACACGCAATGCTTCTGCATCTAAAAGAGGATTAATCCCTCTAACAACTTTTGGTTCAATTACTTTTCCNGTTTCATCCACAATAAATTGTACAATAACCTTTCCTTGAATGTTTTGTTTCACAGCCTCTTCAGGATATTTTACAGATTCTTTAATATATTTCATCAAAGCTTCTTCTCCATTTGGGAACCTTGGAGGAATTTCAACTACTTCAAAAATAATTTTTCCATCTTTTCTTTTTACAGGAGGTGCAGGAGGTGCTTCATTTGCATCTTTTACCGCTGTGTTAGTTTTCACGTTTTCTACCTTAATCAAAACCGGTTTTTTCTTTGTTTGCAACGTTTCATTTACGTTTGCCACTACATTTTGCGCATTGCTCACAATGAGCATTACAAGCGCAATAGGAATAATTAAACTGTATTTAATCAATCCTTTACGGGATGTTTTTTGTTTGTTCATCATAGTGATTCGTTTTTTTATGGGTGAAATATTAAATTGATTAATAAGTTGATTATCAATATAATTACAAGAGATATTCAACAATAAATACTGATATTTTTTGGTTTCAAAACCGGAGTTTATCACGTGATTATCAGCCANAAATTCCAGATTTTGTTTTATTTCTTTTTTCAACAACCACGCAAACGGATTGAACCAACACAATGCCGTTAGAATTTCACTCAAAACCACATCGTACGAGTGACGCTGACGCACGTGTGAAAGTTCGTGAGTAAGAATTTCGGGCAATTCTTCTTCAGAGTGTTGGCTTTTATTAATGAAAATAAGATTGAAAAACGAAAACGGCGTGATATTTTCATTCAAATGAATCATTTGAATACCGTTAATCTCAAATTTATCGCCTTTATTTATCTTCAAAAGAATGGAAATAGTTTGCAATACAATTTTGAAAATTAATGCAAAAGCCACCAAAACATACATGGCAAATAAAATATTCTCGGTGGTAAATANTGAAGTTGCTTTTTGCGAAACNATAATTATTTCATCTAAATTGATAGCAGAAGCAAAGATTTGGACTGTTTTCTCCTGCCGGAACCATTCTCCAAATTGCATCAAAGGATAAAGAAATGAAAATATCACAGCGATGAATAAATAAGCGCGGCGTATTTTCCAAAATGTATCTTTCCTATAAAGCAAAATATAAAACAAGTAAAACAGTATGAGCGAACCGTTTACTTTAAGAGCGTAGATTAATAGTTGATTCATATTCATATGTTTGACGTTGGATGTTTGACGTTCATTTTTTCTCNATCAAGTTNATAATTTCTTGCAATTCTTCCGCCGAAATCTTATTTTTCTCGGCAAAAAAACTGACCATTTCTTTGTACGAATTTTCAAAGTAATTTTTTACTACTTTGGATAAAAATTTCGCTTTGTATTCTGTTTCATCAATATTTGGAGTNTANTCATACGTGTTTCCGTACATTTTGGAAGTTACATATCCTTTTTTCTCCAAATTTTTNACAACAGACGCCACNGTAGTGTAAGGCGGATGCGGTTCTTCCAATTTTTCGATAAAATCTTTAATNAAACCTTTTCCATGCTGCCAAATTGCAAGCATAATTTCTTCTTCCTGATGTGTTAGTTTTTCCATATGTTATTTTTTAGTTTGTAACGATTTATTTTTAATTTTTTCTTTTAAATATTCAATTTGCCTTTGAGCTAAATTGCTATAAGCATCATGTATTGTATCCGGCAATAATTTGATAATTTCTTCAAAATAGCCCANTGCTTTTTCATATTCTTTCAAATAAGCATAAGCCAAACCAATGCTGATAATAGCTGTTGTATCATCAGGTTTATATTTCAGTGCATTTTGATGACTCTGTATTGCTTCCAATGGTTTTTTATTTAGCATCTGTACTTTTCCTAACTTATTAAAAACTTGAGCCAATTGAATAGTATCAGGTTGAATAATTGACGCTGCTTCAGTATAATATCTGATAGCATCGGTGATTTTGCCGGTTTTTTCAGCCATTTGTCCCAAATAATATTTTAAAGGGTAATATTTTCCTTCTGCAAGACTGTCGGCTTTCTGCATATAGTCAAAAGCATCATAAATTAAGGTATCACTGGCTCTATAAAACGACATCGCTGTAAAAAAACATTGATCGTATGTTGGTGTTATTCCTATTAAAATAAGTTTTTTGTAGCCTGCAGCAGCTTTTACAAAATTATTATTCAAATAATTTGCTTTGGAATTCAAATTCAATATTTCTGTATTCATCGAATCTTTTTGAAGATATTCATCTGTTATTTTTGTCAATCTTTGGATAGAATCTACAGCTAAACACAGATTAGCAAGTTGGCGGAAAGTTAAATAATCATTTTTATCGTTGGCATATTGCGTCTCAAGTAATTGTTTTGATGAAGCAATGTCATTCAAAGCTGCCAAATTCCGTGCTTTCAGCCTAATAATTGATGGTATTGAAAATTGACTAAGAATAGAATCTGAAACTGCAAGCGATTGTTTATACATCTTTTTAGAATAATAAATTTCAGCTTTTCTACTCATTAATTGCGGAATAGGTTGAATTCTGGTTGCCATATTCAAAATATCAAGCGACAAATCATCGTAACCAATAAAAGAAACCATTTCAGAAAACTCACCCAACAAATTTACATTTTGAGAATACAATTTCATAGCTTCATCAATCGTAGAAATTGCATCGTTTACCAATCCCAATGAAATTTGTGCCGATGTTTTTGATTTTAAAGCAAACTCATCTTTTATTTGCAATGAATCCACAAAATAAATCAGGTATTTATAATTCATCGTTTGTTGCAGATTTGAAATTATTTCTGAATTATTTGCCTTAGAATTATGATGTTTTTGTGAATAAACTGAATTTATTACGCTTATTATCAATATAATAACTATTTCTTTTTTCATTATTTTTTATTGGTATCTTTATCTTGAATTACGAACACTTCGCAAATCTACGAAATTTTCGTAACAAAACAAGGTTTTCTTATATATTTAACATTTTTTAAACTTAAAATAAGATTTTTACTTCACTCAACACGTAACTTTGTAAAAATAAATTTGCTGAAAACATTTTGGAATGAAAAACAAATACGCTATTTTTTTGATTGTTTTTTTATCGTGTTTCTTGTATACAAAAGCCGTAGGATATTATTTTTATATCCAATTTAAAGATAAAAATGGTACGCCTTATACTTTAAATAATCCTTCAGCATATCTCACACAACGTGCATTGGATAGAAGAACTTTTTTTGATGTAGCAATTGACAGTACCGATTTACCTGTAAATCAAAGTTATGTCGCTCAAATACAGGCATTAAACCTTACCATACATTGCCGCACCAAATGGATGAACGGAATTACCGTTACCACCGGCGATTCATCCTTAATTATTCCTGTACAAAATCTGAGTTTTGTAAAATTCGTTCAATATACAGGGAAAACCAATGCTTCCGGTTCACTTATTTCCCGCAGAAAATTAATTCAAGAAACTGCAACAACTGACTACGGCGCTGCCGCGACACAAATAAATCAGTTAAATGGCGCTATTCTGCATGATAATGGTTATCGCGGACAAGGAATACACATTGCTGTGATTGATGCCGGATTCAACAATGCAAATACGAATCCGGGATTTGATAGTCTTCGTAGCGAAGGACGTTTATTGGGCGTGAAAAATTTTGTAAATCCAAGCGTTAGTGTTTACGCCGAAAACGCTCACGGCTCAAATGTGCTCTCTACAATGGCAGGAAATATTCCAAACACGTATGTAGGAACTGCTCCAAAAGCATCATACTGGCTATTACAATCGGAGGCAAACAATACGGAAACGTTAGCTGAACCCGATTTTTGGATTTCTGCCATTGAATTTGCCGACAGCGTTGGCGTTGATTTAAGCACCACTTCATTGGGCTATACCGTTTTTGATGATTCAACTATGAATTTTACTTATGCAGATATGAACGGTAAAACCGCTAGAGCTAGCATTGCAGCAACAATGGCTGCACAAAAAGGAATTATGGTATTAAACAGCGCCGGAAATTCAGGAAATTCATCGTGGCATTACATAGGAGTTCCTGCCGATGCAGATAAAATTATTACGGTTGGTGCCGTAACAAATACAGGAATTCCAAGTACATTCTCCTCGTACGGTCCAACTTCTGACGGACGAATTAAACCTGAACTTTGCGCTATGGGAACTTCATCAGCTCTTATTGATATAAACGGAACGGTTAGCTACGGTAATGGAACATCATACTCCTGTCCTATTTTGGGAGGAATGACAGCTTGTTTTTTGCAGGCAGCCAAAAATAAGCAGCCCACATTAAGTTTAGCAGAAATCCGGGATATTTTATATCAAAGCGCAAATTATTATTCAGCGCCAACGTCTCAAATGGGATATGGAATTCCAAATTTCCAGACTGCTTACAATCAACTTACAAGTTTAGCTACGAAAAATAATTTTTATGATGAAAATGTAACGGTTTTCGTTAATAAACAAAATACAATCTTGTCCGTTTTACTTAATCAAAAGTTAAATCGAAAAGGAGTTGCAAAATTATTTACTCTCACCGGAAATCAAATTCAAAATCAAATATTTGAACAGGAAAAATTCAATTTAGATATTCAAGTTGTACCGGCAGGAATTTATATTTTGAACTTGAATTTTGATGGGAAAACAATCAATAAAAAAGTAATGATACGATAAAGAAAACGGTTGATGTTTGATGTTCAATCTTCAAACTAATTACACTTAACTGCTCAATTACTCAACAACTCAATCCTAAACAAATGGACTCNATATCTCTCTCACAACTCACAGCGCAAATACAAGAAACACTTCGACAAGAATTTAATCGTCCTGTATGGATTAGAGCTGAAATTAGCGAATGTCGTGAAAATAACGGGCATTGTTATTTGGAATTAATTGAAAAAGAATCAAATAGTGATGTTATCATAGCAAAATCACGTGCTACAATTTGGGCAAACACATACAGAATGTTGAAACCTTATTTTGAAGGAAGTACAGGACAAGCGTTACGCTCGGGAATGAGCGTTTTAGTGATGGTGATGGTAGATTTCAGCGGTCAGTATGGATTTAATTTGATAATCAGAGATATTGATCCCACGTTTACCATAGGCGAAATGGCTGCAAGACGTATGGAAATTATCCGGCAATTGGAAGCGGATGGTGTAATTGATATGAACAAACAAATCGCTTTTCCGCCTCTTCCGCAACGTCTCGCAATCATATCTTCCTCTACAGCTGCCGGTTATGACGACTTTTGCAACCAGCTTCGCTCCTACTCCTTTGCTTTTTATACAAAACTTTTCCCTGCCGTAATGCAAGGCGAGCAAGCCGAACAATCTATCATTAAAGCGTTGGAAAAAATTTATTCTTATGTTGATTTTTTTGATGCGGTTTTAATTATACGTGGAGGAGGCGCAACAACAGACTTGACGTGCTTTGATAGTTATAATCTGGCTTTAAATTGCGCGCAATTTCCTTTGCCGATTATTGCCGGAATTGGACATACGCGTGATGTTTCCGTTTTGGATATGGTAGCGCATACGAGCGTAAAAACGCCAACAGCAGCAGCCGAGTTTTTAGTTAATTTGATGGCGGAAGAAGAAAATAATGTAAACGGAATAGTTGAGAATATTCAAAAACTCATTAAAAACAGAATTGAGAACGAAAATCAACAGATGGATTTAATCCGATACAAAATAAAACAAGCGGTGAAAGCAGATGTTATCAAAAGAAATTATCAACATGATAAATATAAAATTCGACTTAAAAACCGCGTTTTTAATCTCATTCAATCACAACAAAATCAATTACGATTATTGGAAAATAAAATAACGATTCATTCCCCTGTTTATCTTCTGAAACACGGATATACGATTACGCTCGTAAACGGAAAACGAGTTACTTCCATTA
The DNA here is from genome assembly GCA_900498215.1 of uncultured Paludibacter sp. Taxonomy (GTDB): domain Bacteria; phylum Bacteroidota; class Bacteroidia; order Bacteroidales; family Paludibacteraceae; genus UPXZ01. Next base: position 802,849 of record LR026962.1, read on the forward strand.
CAGATATTTCTATTGGCGATAAAATAAAAACATTTGTAGCCGACGGAACATTTGACAGTGAAGTAAAAAACACCTCAAAATAAAAGCCATTATTTTTCCCTTCTATCCTTTATTTGCTATTAATGTCTTTAGATAATAAGTATTTCTAATTCACATTTTTGAGTTGTGTAATTTATTTATGTTTTAACTGGAATTTTTAAATCATATACCTTAAGAAATCCAAACTCTCAGAAATTTTAATAAAAATCAGTAAGATAAGATTCACACTTATTTTAATCCAAATTATCGTTAGTAAAGCACTTGAAAAAAACTACATAAATGTAGAAATCGCAATAAAAAACCAACCTTTACGTGGAAATATCTCTCTACACCCACTCACAGAAACAACTCATAAACAACTGATTTTCATCAAATTAAAACACATGGCATAAATTTTGGAAATACACCGCCATATTGAAAAAGCATTCACCTAGGAAGAATGTAATGTTCAATTATAAAACAATGGATTAATAATGAAGCATTACTCGGCTTTTTACTTTGACGCTAAACTTATTCTTTATCGAAATGAAGAAATTTTTATCTCCGAAATTCAAATCAAAATCTTGAAACAAGTTTTGATAGATGGATCTATAAATGAGGCTTCAAAAAATCTAAAAATGTCTTATCAACACGTGTGGCATATTTTAGATAAATTAAACAGATTATCTCCCCTACCAATAATAATCCGTCAAAAAGGCGGAAGAGACGGAGGAGGATGTCATTTAAGTCCTTACGGAGTAAAAATTATCAATTTCTATGAAAGCAAAGCAAATGAATTAGCCGATTATCTTCAAACAATGAATCAGGACATAGAAAAGTGTTTTTTTTGATTAGCGATATTCTCAAACATGAATATCGTATTTTTCAACAAGGCGTTATTCTTTTTATTTTATAACGGTTTCTAAAAATTACAAGTATGAAAAGAACTATTTATATTTTAGCATTCTTATCACAGTCTTTCTTTTTCTTATTAAANGCACAGACAGTAGTTATNGACGGTGAAATTCGTCCNAGAATTGAAATGCGCGANGGTTATTCCTCGCCTATTTTATCCTCAACAGATCCCGGAATGTTCACTTCACAACGAACCCGAATTGGCTTAAGCTTTAAAAGNGGAATTCTCACTTCACAATTAACACTTCAGGATTCACGTGTTTTCGGGCAGTATTCCATAACTTCTTCTGAAGGAACAACCGGAATTTATGAAGCTTGGGCAGAAACACTGCTATTTCCCGGAGGTACGTTCAAAATAGGCAGGCAACCATTAAAGTACGATGACAACAGGTTATTTTCATCTCCGGACTGGTCGATAACAGGAAGAACACACGACCTTATTCTATTTAAATATTCCATTAACGATTTTCAAGCGCATTTAGGATGGGCATACAACAACGATAAAGAAATAAAGACAGAAACGCTCTATTCTCAAATTAACAGTTATCGTTCTATGGGCTACGCNTGGCTTTCAACCCCAACTTACAATGGGTTTACTTTAACCGGAATTTGTGTTGCGGAAGGAGTTCAGGATACTGTTGGAGTCGGAACCGCCTATAGCAAAATTAAAATGAATCAAGCAATTACTTATGGCGGAAATTTGAAATATGAAAATAAAGATATTCCTTTTTCGGCATTTGCCACTGCTTATTTTCAAACAGGAAAAAATAGCGGCGGCTATAAGATGAATGGAAAATTATTAGCTATAAAAACAAACTACGCTTTTACAGAAAATATTTCAGCAAGTTTGGGAACAGACTTTTTCTCGGGAGATAAAAACGGCGTTTCCGATGGTACTCAAAATAACTTTAAAAAATTATATGGAGCCGATCATACCTTTAATGGAAGTATGGATTATTGGAATACTCCGCTAACGCAAGGTTTATTGGATTATTACGCCATATTAAAAACNAAAGTAACNCCTAATTTATCTCTTGACGGNTATTATCATATTTTTAATTCNCAATATTCGGGTAAAAATAAAAAAGGNGTAGAATTTGGTAAAAAATTGGGGTCGGAATTTGATTTTTTGGTAACGTATAAATTAAATACATGGAGTAAGATACAAGGCGGATATTGTGTNTATTTCAAAACAAACAATACACTAATATCAAAAAATATAGCGACATCNACNACAATGCCTGAGGTACGCTTCCCTCAATTTGCTTACGTTGCCTTTACAATTAGTCCAACTTTTTTAAACACCAAAAACTAAATTTATAAAGCATATATTTTAATAAAAACAAATACAATTATGAAAACGAAAAAACTTATTTTATCGCTCATCTTAATGTTGGCTGTTATTAGCGCAAGCGCTCAAAAAGTAAATGTAGCAGCCGCAGCCAACCTGAGATACGTTATGGAAGAAATTAAAACAGTNTATCTAAAACACAATCCAAAAGCAAAANTAAACATCACTTTTGCCAGTTCCGGTACACTTGTTCAACAAATAACAAACGGAGCTGCATTTGATTTTTTTATGGCAGCCGATAATGTTTTTCCTTTAAAACTAAAAGAAAAAGGATTAACGTATGGACCTATGAGTACGTATGCCTACGGTAAATTAGCATTGTACAGCACAACTATCGATGTTGAAAAAATCGGTTTGGAAGCCTTAAAATACTCATCGGTAAAAAAAATAGCCATAGCAAATCCACAAACCGCACCTTATGGCGAAAGATCTATGGAGCTACTTAAAAACCAAGGTTTATATGAAAATTTAAAAGAAAAAATAGTCATAGCAGACAATATTTCGGCGGCAGCTCAATATGCTTTTACAGGAAATACAGAATTGGGATTTATAGCTTATTCATTTGCGTTATCTCCCGATATGGCAGGTAAAGGATATTGCTATATTGTATCTCAAAAACTCTATAAACCTATTGAACAATCGTGCATTTTAATTAAAACATCAAAATTAAATACCGAAGCAGCTAAATTCAAAAAATTTGTACTATCAGAGGAGGTAAAACCTGTTTGGGAAAAATATGGATACAGCACTCCGGGAAAATAAAAAAGAAACACCTTTTTATTTTCAATAAGAAGCGAATTTCAAAATGAAACTTAAGAAATTTATTTGAATGAACGAAGATTTTATAAACACCCTACTGCTTACAGGCAAATTAGCATCGTGGACAACAGCCATTTTATTCGTCACAGGACTACCGTTGGCATACATTTTAGCCTATAAAAGATTTCTGCTGAAACCTGTTATNGAAGCATTAATCAGNATGCCTTTGGTNCTTCCGCCTACNGTNTTGGGATTTTATATGTTAATNGCNTANAGTCCGGANCATTTTATNGGNAAGTTTTTGTTGGANAAATTTAATTGGCGNTTGGCATTCACATTTCAAGGAATACTCATAGCCAGTATTATTTTCAGTTTGCCTTTTATGGTTCAACCGTTNCAAAANGGNTTGACTTCCATNCCAAAAAGTNTACGCGAAGCATCGTATACATTGGGAAAATCTGAATTTACCACATTTATCCGTGTTTTAATTCCAAATATTATTCCTTCCATTATTACTGCTATGGCTATGACATTCGCTCATTGCATCGGGGAATTTGGCGTGGTAATTATGGTTGGAGGAAATATGCCGGGAGAAACAAGAGTGGCGAGCATTGCTATTTATGATGAAGTACAATTATTAAATTACGATGTTGCAAATAAATATTCCTTGGTTTTATTTTTAATCTCGATGGTAATTCTCACTGTCCTCTACAGCATAAACGGACGCAAAAAAATTCTCCTATAAATTTTTAAAATGTCAGCGATGTTAAAAATAAATATAGAACGTGAAATGTTAACTTCCGAAGGAAAGAAAACTTTGAAAATTGACACGGAATTAACTGAAAAGGAACTCGTTTGTATATTCGGACATTCCGGAGCAGGAAAAACGACACTTCTGCGGATTCTTGCCGGATTAAACAAACCCGATAAAGGTTACATTCAATTCAAAGACCAGATATGGTTTGATTCATCAAAAAAAATAAATATACCGGCTCAACAAAGGAACGTAGGCTATATGTTTCAAGATTATGCACTTTTTCCTAATATGAGCGTAAGAAAAAATATTGCCTTCGCTCAAAAAACAAAGGATAATGGTGAAGTAGATAAATTGTTGGAATTATTTGAGCTCGAAATGCTTCAAAATCAACATCCTGAAAAACTCTCCGGAGGACAAAAACAGCGAGTGGCGTTAGCGCGTGCATTAGCGGCAAAACCACAATTGCTTATGCTTGACGAACCGCTCTCGGCGCTTGATTTTGAAATGCGCGTTAACTTACAGGGAGAAATAAAAAAAGCTCATGAGTTGCTTGAGTCAATAACCTTGATGATTAGTCATGATATTAAAGAAGTAGAAAAATTAGCAACTTCCGTAATTTTACTCCAAAATGGCTTAATAACCGAGCAGGGGAAAAACAAAGAGATGATTTCAAAAATGAAAAGAATGTTTGTAAATTAGTTGTATCATCTCTTTTGTTCATCTTAATAAAAACCTATTAAATTATAATAAAATGAAAGTCAGTACAAGAAACCAGCTAAAAGGAACAATAAGCGCTGTATATGAAGGAGCTATTAATTCCGAAATTGAAATTAGTATATCAGAAAGCGTGAAAATTGTAGCGGTAATCACAAATGGAGCGGTCAAAAATCTCGATTTAAAAGTGGGCTCTACCGCGTATGCACTTATCAAATCTTCAAACGTTATTATTGGAATTGATTTTCCTAAAATTAGCGCGAGAAATATTTTTGCCGGAAGAATAATTTCCATTACAGAAGGCGTTGTGAACGATGAAATTGAACTTACACTTGGAAATGGAATTACAATAACTGCGATTATTACCAAAACATCTGTAAAAAATTTAGAATTATCGGTAGGAAAAGAAGCTTATGCTATTGTCAAAGCCTCATCTGTAATTGTAGGTGTTGATGATTAAAATATATCAAATCTTAAAAAAAATTACATTTATGAATCCGATAAAAATTAATCCGATAGGAACCATTCATACACCGCATAAAAGCATCGACAATATTCCCATTCAACCTATTGCTGCAGAAGGCACTAAAGGACATATTGAATTGCTGCCAGAGTATGTTAAAGGATTAAAAGATATGGAAGGATTTTCTCATATTACGCTTATTTATCATTTTCACAAGATAAATGGATATGAATTAAAAGTAATTCCGTTTATGGATACAGTAGAACGTGGAATTTTTGCCTGCAAAGCTCCAAAAAGACCCAACGCCATAGGTATTTCTACCGTAAAATTATTGGGCATTGAAAACAACATTATCCATATTGAACAAGTAGATATGCTTGATGGAACACCTTTAATAGACATTAAGCCGTTTTATCCGAGGTATGATAATAGACTCGCTGATGTAAAAATAGGATGGCTCGAAAAAAACAAAGATATCCCGCTTGACAAACTACGTTCGGATAAAAGATTTAAATAAATTCCCTTAAATTATAAAAAAACCAATAAATATTCATTTGATAAAATACGCAAAGCATAAATAGATTTTTGCCCATCTAAAGTATGTTTCACATTACATAAATGTAGAATTTTATGTTTTATAGCATAAAATTGATACATTTATGTAGGAATTACTGCATCAAACAACCCCTCTTTTTAACTCTTCCACAAACAGAAAAAACTATTTTGAAAATTTTATTAAATTAATTTTCAGATAGATACATTTTATTTTACGTTAAATAAAATGTTTTAAAACGTTAATGGCACAAAAAATGAATACTGTTCTACAGGTTTTAATTATTTAAGTCATAAACAGATTATTCATTTTAAAGCACTAAAAAAAATGAGAAAGATTGCAATTTACGGGAAAGGTGGAATCGGAAAAAGTACTACCACCCAAAACACAGTAGCCGGGTTAGCTGAAATGGGGAAAAAAGTGATGGTCGTAGGTTGCGACCCAAAAGCAGATTCCACTCGTTTGCTACTTCATGGTTTAGCACAAAAAACAGTACTTGACACATTACGTGACGAAGGCGAAGATATCGACCTTGAGGATGTAATGAAAACTGGATTCAAAAACACCAGTTGTGTTGAATCCGGAGGTCCCGAACCGGGCGTAGGATGCGCCGGACGCGGAATTATAACCTCCATTAACTTATTAGAACAACTTGGAGCTTACGATGCCGATAAACAATTGGATTATGTCTTTTACGACGTTCTTGGCGATGTTGTATGCGGCGGTTTCGCTATGCCTATACGCGATGGAAAAGCACAGGAAGTTTACATTGTTTGTTCAGGAGAAATGATGGCAATGTATGCGGCTAATAATATATGTAAATCTATCGCCAAATTTGGAAAAGTCGGTTCAGTTCGGCTCGGAGGTCTTATCTGTAATTCACGTAAAGTGGATAACGAATCTAATATGATTTCTGAATTTGCAAAACGTCTTGGAACTCAAATGATCCATTTTGTCCCGAGAGATAATATGGTACAACACGCGGAAATCAACAGAAAAACCGTTATCGATTATTCTCCTGCTCATCCTCAAGCTGACGAATACAGGTCATTGGCAAAAAAAATCAATGACAATACTATGCACGTAATTCCGACCCCGCTTGCTATTAGCGAATTGGAGGAAATGCTGATAAGCTTTGGTATAATGAACTAATTCATTATCCATTAAATTCAACAACACATTAACAAACCTCCTCAAAGAGTCAAAATTTTAAAATTATGTATTTATTAAGAGCAATCGTTCGTCCCGAGAAATCTTCAGTAGTAATGAAATCATTATTTGACGCAGGATTTCCGGCAATAACAAAATTATCGGTTTTTGGACGCGGCAAACAACGTGGTATCAAAGTAGGAAATGTTACCTACGATGAACTTCCGAAAGATCTTTTAATGATTGTAATTCCTGAAAAAGATAAAGATTTCGTAATAGAAACCATTATGTTAGCAGCCCGTACAGGAGAAAAAGGTCAGTTTGGCGATGGTAAAATCTTCGTAACTCCTGTAGAAGAAAGCTATACAATATCAAATGGAAAAAAAGACTAAATTTTGGAGTTACATTATATAATCATTTATATATCAAGCATTTATAAATATCAATAATTATACACAAAACTTCCTGTCTATCAATAACATATTTTGTGCACAACACAAGTAACTATCTGTAAAAATACGAAATTATGAAAATGATATTAGCAATGATACGCATAGCTAAAATGGCTGAGACAAAAATCGCTTTGTCCGATGTGGGATTACCTTCATTTACTGCTATGCCTGTACTGGGTCGCGGAAAAGGAAACGGTGATCTTGAAAAAGCCGAATCTAAAATTCCTGAATTAAAGGAGTTTATTTCTGAAATGCCGCGTTTGAAATCAAAACGTATGATTACTTTGGTGGTAACCGACGATAAAAAAGATTTAGCGATAGAAACCATCATAAAAGCCAATCAAACCGGTAAAAGCGGCGATGGTAGAATATTTGTAATACCGGCAATGGATTCGGTTAGAGTACGTACCGGAGAAACCGGAGATATAACATTGGATTAAGGAGGATATAATTATGAAAAATATAATCGAAGATTTAAAACTGGATCAGTTTAAAGAAGAAGTAATTAAAGCGTATCCAGCAAAAGTAGCCAAGAAAAGAGCAAAATCCATCATTGTAAATAATCCTGATGCGATTCCTGTTATTCAGGCAAACGTAAGAACAATTCCGGGAATTATTACGCAACGCGGTTGTACTTATGCCGGATGTAAAGGAGTAGTGCTTGGTCCTACAAGAGATATCGTAAATATCACGCACGGTCCAATTGGATGTGGTTTTTATTCTTGGCTTACCCGCAGAAATCAAACCCGCCCTACATCGCTTGAAGACCCGAATTTTATAACATACTGTTTTTCAACAGATATGCAAGATTCAAACATTGTATTTGGAGGCGAAGAAAAATTAAAACAAGCCATTCGAGAAGCGTACGAACTTTTCCACCCGAAAGGGATAGCGGTTTTTTCTACTTGTCCTGTAGGATTAATAGGCGACGATGTTCACCGTGTTGCGCGCCAAATGAAAGAAGAATTTCCGGATTGTAATATTTTTGGGTTTTCTTGTGAAGGTTACCGTGGAGTATCCCAATCTGCTGGTCACCACATTGCAAATAATGGTCTGTACAAAAATCTTATAGGACGGAATGATAATTACAAACGCAAACACAAATATGCCGTTAACGTACTTGGCGAATATAATATTGGTGGCGATGCATTTGTTATCGAAGAATTATTTGAGAAAATTGGCGTAGATTTAATAGCAACCATGTCCGGGAATTCAACGCTTGAGCAGTTTGAATCCGCGCATACCGCTGACTTTAGTCTGGTAATGTGTCATCGTTCTATCAATTATGTAGCTGAAATGCTCGAAACCTCGTTTGGTATTCCTTGGGCAAAAGCGAACTTTATTGGCGCGGAAGCCACGGCAAAAACGCTACGTAAAGTGGGACAATATTTCGGAGACAAAGAACTAATAGACAGAATAGAAAAAGTGATTGAAGAAGAAATGATTCCTGTAACATTGGCGGCTCAAAAAGCGAAAATAAAAACACAAGGAAAAACAGCTATGTTGTTCGTCGGAGGTTCACGTGCACATCACTACCAAGAACTTTTTTATGAATTGGGTATGGAAACTTTGACGGCAGGTTATGAATTCGGTCATCGTGACGATTACGAAGGTCGGCGTGTAATACCCACCATACAAATTGATGCCGATAGCCGTAACATTGAAGAAATTACCGTATATCCTGACCCGACACGTTACAGTCCGCGTAAAACCGAAGAAGAACTCAAACAACTCAAAGAAGAATTTGACATAGAATTTAATGAATATAAAGGTTTGATGAATGACATGAAAAAAGGAACATTAGTTATTGACGATTTGAGTCATTACGAAATGGAAAAACTTATTGAAATGTACAAACCGGATATTTTCTGTGCCGGTATTAAAGAAAAATACGTTGTTCAAAAAATGGGAATTCCTTTGAAACAATTACATAACTACGATAGCGGAGGTCCTTATGCAGGCTTCAAAGGTGCGATTAACTTTTATAAAGACATCGAAATGATTGCTTGCAGTACTATTTTCAAACAAATGAAAGCCCCTTGGGAACGTGAAGAATACGTTGAAGCCGAATATGTTTTTAATTGAAATAACACTAAAAATCATATTAATAAAAAATTTCAACAGAATTAAATATTTTCAATTATCAATTAGAAATAAAAACAAAGAAAATATGCTACTCAAACATACTACAGCAAAAGAAATAGACAGGAAAGCATTGACAATCAATCCGGCAAAGACCTGTCAACCAATAGGCGCAATGTACGCAGCCTTGGGTTTCCATGGATGTTTACCTCATAGCCATGGCTCGCAAGGATGTTGTTCATACCATCGTAGCGCGTTATCACGCCACTTTAAAGAACCCATTATGGCAGGAACAAGTTCTTTTTCAGAAGGTTCTTCGGTGTTTGGAGGACAAGCCAATCTTGTACAAGCTATTGATACAATGTTTACCGTATACAACCCTGAAGTTATTGCGGTACATACAACCTGTCTTTCTGAAACAATTGGAGATGATATGACAGCCATTATTTCCAAAGCAAAAGAAGACGGAGGTATTCCGGAAGGAAAATCGGTAATTTATTGTAACACGCCAAGTTATGTAGGAACACACGTAACCGGTTATTCCAATATGGTGGCTTCTTTTGTCAAAAATTTTTCTACTGCTACGCTTAAAAAACGTAATGTTGTTAATTTAGTTGCAGGATGGATGGAGCCTTCCGATATGGCAGAAATCAAACGTTTAGCCCAAGTATTAGAAGCGCGAACATTGATGTTTCCAGATATGACAAACGTGTTAGATGCGCCACTGGATGGACATTACAAAATGTATCCGAAAGGAGGAACAACCATAGCCGACATGGTTTTAAGCGGCGACAGTAAGTTTACTATCGGGTTGGGTCAAATGTCTACCGAAGACGCTTGTATAAAACTGGAAAATAAATGTAAAGTCAAATTTGAAATACTTGATATTCCTATCGGATTTAAAGCTACGGATCGTTTTTTAATGTCATTGAGCCGTCACGCAAATGTACCTATTCCGGAAACTATTAGCGATGAGCGAGGACAGTTAATAGACTTGATTGCAGATTCTTCCAAATACTTGTATGGTAAGAGAGTTGCATTGTGGGGAGATCCTGACACTTTGATTCCTTTGACCGAATTTCTCGTAAGTATGGATATGAAGCCCGTATATATTGTTTCAGGAACCTCCAGCAACTATTTCAATGATCGTATGGCTGAGATATTAAAGGATATACCCGAAGCGAAATATATGAGTGGAGAACGCGCCGATATGTTTCGTATGCATCAATGGATTAAACAGGAAAGTGTAGATTTATTAATAGGCAATACATACGGCAAATATATAGCCAGAGATGAAGACATCCCTTTCGTACGTTTCGGATTTCCTATTGCAGATAGAGCCGGACACAATTATTTTCCAAAAACAGGATATAAAGGAGGCGCAAATTTAGTAGTTCAGATATTGAGTGCCATATTGGATAAATACGATAGAGAGTGCCCGGAAGAAAAAGTCGAATTTCAAATGTAAAATCAACTGTCTCACAAGTTTTTATATAAAAAAATTGGAAAGCGAGTATGAAAAATATCCCTTATAAAAATTAGGATAAAACATAGTATTTGTTTAATCAAGAATCATATTAAACTTATATTTCATATTTGCTTTTTCTCTATTTCTTTCCAAAATACAAATAAAAATATGGCTTACATATTAGATGAAAGGCAAAATCAGATTTCGGTTGCGGGAACAAATTCACCGACAATCGAATGTAATAAAATCAGTTTAGCTGGTAGCGTAAGCCAACGTGCGTGTGTATTTTGCGGATCAAGAGTAGTACTTTATCCCATAGCGGATGCTTTGCATCTTATACACGGTCCTATTGGCTGCGCCGCATACACTTGGGATATTCGCGGATCACTTTCATCGGGACCCGAGTTGCATCGGCTTAGTTTTAGCACCGATTTGCAGGAACGTGACGTAATTTTTGGAGGTGAAAATAAACTTTATGATTCACTTATCGAATTGATTGACGCGCATCATCCTAAAGCGGCATTTGTATATACAACATGCATCGTAGGTGTTATTGGCGACGATGTAGAACGTATTTGTAAACAAGTAGAGCAAGAAAAAAATATTCCTGTAATTCCGGTTCAAGCTCCGGGATTTCAAGGATCAAAAAAAGATGGTTATAAAGTTGCTTGCGAGGCTATTTTTAAATTAGTGGGAACTGCAAATTATCCTACTCCTAAAAAAAGCATTAATATTCTCGGCGATTTCAATCTCGCCGGAGAATTGTGGATTTTGCTCGAATATTACAAAAAAATGGGAATACACGTAAATGCTACCATTACAGGCGATGGAAGAGTAGATGCCATCAGAAACGCGCATAACGCAGGGTTAAATGTAGTGCAATGCTCAGGTTCAATGAATTATCTGGCAAAAATGATGAAAGAAAAATACGGTACTCCATCTATGAGAGTATCTTATTTCGGAATAGAAGATATGAGTGATGCTCTTTATGATGTAGCCCGTTTTTTTAAGGACGATGAAATGATGAGCAAAGCACGTCAATTGGTAAAAGACGAGATATCGCATCTTTTGCCTCAGCTTGCTTGGTATAAAGAACGCCTTACGGGAAAAAAAGCAGCTATTTATGTTGGCGGAGCATTTAAAGCAATATCATTGGTAAAAGCATTAAGATTAATTGGTGTTCAAACAGTGATTGTCGGTTCTCAAACGGGGACAACGGAAGATTATGAACTTATTAAAAAATTATGCGACGAAGGGACAATTATAGTAGACGATTCAAACCCGGTGGAACTTTCTAATTTCGTAAAAGAAAAGCAAGCTGACATATTCATAGGCGGAGTAAAAGAACGCCCTATTGCACATAAAATCGGACTTGGATTTTGTGACCATAATCACGAGCGTAAAGAACCGCTTGCCGGATACGAAGGTATGATCAATTTTGCGAAAGAAATATACGCTACCGCAATGAGTCCTGTCTGGAAATTTACCAAAAAATAATATTCTCCTTATCTGAATTTCAGATGTTCTACTATCGAATTAAAAACGTAGTGTATGCAAACAAAAATTTCAGAAAATATAAAAACTAACAACAACTTTGTCTCTACGCGCAATTCCTGCAAGCTTTGCGCTCCGCTTGGCGCATCGCTTGTATTTAAAGGTATTGAAGGTTGCGTTCCGCTAATTCATGGAAGTCAGGGTTGCGCCACATATATCCGACGTTATTTAATAAGTCATTTTAAAGAACCAGTAGATATCGCGTCGAGCAATTTTAGTGAAGAATCTACTATTTATGGAGGTAGTAGAAATTTTATCACCGGTATTAACAATATAATTAAGCAATACAAACCTACAGTAATTGGAATTGCATCTACTTGTTTATCGGAAACTATTGGAGAAGATGTTCCGGCTCATATTTATAATTACCTTGAGGCAAATAAAAACAACGATAAATCACTCCCTTCTTTTATTTATACATCAACGCCAAGTTATGCCGGCAGTCATTCCGAAGGATTTCACAATACCGTTTTGGCTACCATAAAATCTTTGGCTGAATATGAGTCAAGAGGACGCCACATAACAATACTTCCGAGTATGATTTCTCCTGCCGATATTCGATACTTAAAAGAAATCTTATCTGATTTTGAGATTAAATACACACTTTTCCCTGATTATAGCGAAACTCTCGACAATGAATTTACAGCAGAATATCAATTAATTCCAACCGGAGGTACTTCTATTTATGAAATTAAAAGAATTGGAAACTCAAAAGCTGTAATTGAATTTGGAGAAAAATTTAATAAAAGTTTTTCACGAATTAAAAATAAAGAATCTGTTCAAACAGCAGGGGAATGGTTAGCATCAAATTATTACATAAAAAACTATCAAATGCCTATGCCGATTGGTATTGAAGCGACAGATCGTTTTTTTGACGCGCTAAAAGAAATTTCAGGCAAAGAAACTCCTGAAAATCACAGAAAAGAACGCGGCAGATTAATAGATTCGTATGTTGACAGCCATAAATATATATTTGGCAAAAAAGCTCTATTATATGGTGAACCCGACCTGGTCTCCGCTTTAGCAAATTGGTGTCAAGAAATTGGTATTGAGCCTTTTTATATTCCAGATACTGATTTTGAAACATTGCGCACTGAAGCAAATAAAATTAAACCTGACTTATTAATAGGCAACAGTAAGGGATATTATATCGCGCGTGAAAGAAAAATACCTTTAGTAAGAGTTGGTTTTCCCATCCACGATAGAGTTGGTGGTAACAGAATGCTACATCTTGGCTACAAAGGAACACAAGAATTATTTGACCGGGTGGTGAATGCCCTGCTTGAATATAAACAAGAAAATTCTCCCGTAGGATTTAAATATATGTAATTAAAAACTTAAAAAAAACGTTATGGAAGCAACAAAATCGTTTAACGCACATCCTTGCTTTGACAAAGAAGCAAAGCATTCAAACGCACGCGTTCATTTGCCGGTAGCTCCTAAATGTAATATACAATGCAATTATTGTAATCGTAAATACGATTGCGTAAATGAAAGTCGTCCGGGAGTTACTTCATCCGTATTAACACCATATCAAGCTGTTGAATATTTAAAAGAACTTGATTCCCGAATTGAAAATTTAACCGTTATTGGAATTGCAGGTCCTGGAGATCCGTTTGCCAATCCTGAAGAAACACTGGAAACTATGCGTAAGGCAAAAGAAGAATTTCCAGAAAAGATTTTTTGTTTATCCACCAACGGACTTGCACTTGAACCTTACATTGATGAAATTGCAGATTTAGGTGTATCTCATGTAACATTAACCATCAATGCAATAGATCCAAAAATTTCTTCCCAAATTTATAAATGGATACGATGTGATAAGCAATTATTTCGTGGTATTGAAGGCGCAACCTTATTAATCAATCGCCAATTATCGTGTATACCCAAGTTAAAAGCCAAAGGAATTATTGTAAAAATAAATTCAATTATTATTCCGGGAGTTAATGAAGGGCATATATTGGAGGTAGCCAAAAAATGTTCCGAACTGGGCGCTGATATTATAAATTGTATTCCTTTGCTTCCTACGGCAGAAACCCCATTTGCTGACTTTAAAGAGCCGGATTCCAAAACTGTTTTTAAAATAAGAATGGAAGCTTCTAATTATTTACCCATTATGAGCCATTGTGCTCGTTGTCGTGCAGACGCTGCAGGATTGTTAGGAAAAGATTTAAGCGAAACCCATGCTTTACTTAAAGAATATTCCACCCGTAACGAAATAGATACAAATCGCCCCTATGTGGCTGTTGCTACCAATGAAGGTTTATTAGTGAATCAACATTTGGGTGAAGCAGCTTCATTATATATTTTCCGTCAAACTCCAAACGGATTTAAATTTGTGGAAATGCGTGAAACACCGCCGGCAGGTGGAGGCGACCGCCGTTGGTTGGATTTGGCTCGTTTATTGGTTGATTGTCGCGCTATTTTAGTAAGCGGAATAGGAGAAAATCCAAAAACGATGCTCAACTCCTGCAAAGTACACGTTGTGGAAATGACCGGATTGATTGACGAAGGATTAGAGGGAGTTTATAATAATAAAGTCATCCGCTCTATTGCTAAACCCGACGCCTTTAAATGCGGCAGCGGATGTAAAGGAAATGCACAAGGTTGCGGATAGAGAATTTAAAATTTAAGATAATATAAAATATGAAAAAACCAAAGTATCTAATTTTGGTATGTAACTCATACCGTGTTGCTGGCGACGCTCAAGGAGCGTGTAATAAAAAAGGAGCTTCTTCCATGTTGCAATATATTTCAGAAGAAGCCTCAGATCGTGGATTAGATGTAGCCGTAACCACAACGGCATGTTTAAACGTATGTTCTCAAGGACCTGTAATGGTTATTCAACCGAATAATTACTGGTATGGAGGAGTTAGCTCTGAAAATGTAATAGATGAAATACTCGACGCGCTGGAAGACAATGAATGCTGCGAAAAATACTCAATTGCCGATTAAAAAAACCACAATCGATAGTTAATTCTTTTTTCATAAATTTTTAAAATGAAACCCTATTTCATAGATACTACTTTGCGGGATGGAGAACAAGCAGCAGGAGTTGTTTTTTCTCTGGAAGAAAAAATAAAAATTGCGGCAATGCTTGATGAAGCTTTGATTCCTGAAATAGAAATAGGCACGCCATCTATGGGTGAAGATGAAATAAAAACCATCCGGAAAATATGTGGAATGGGTTTTAGTTTTAAAACATTATCTTGGGCGAGGGCAAATAAAAACGATATACTTGTAGCATCTATGGCAGGAACTAATGGAATACACATATCGTTTCCTGTATCGTGGATATTAATAAAATCGATGAATAAAACCCCTCAATGGATAATGAACCAATTAAAAGAATTAATCGATTTTTCATCCGGTTTATTTCAATATATAACAATTGGGGCTCAAGACGCATCGCGCGCCGACATACATTTTCTCAAAGAATATGTGGCAGCAGCAGCGTCTTATGGCGCATCAAGAATTAGATTGGCAGATACGATAGGAATATTGAACCCACTTACAACATCATCTCTAATAAAAGAAATCACCAATATTATTCCATCTACACCTATTGAAATTCACGCTCATAACGATTTAGGTATGGCAACCGCAAATACTGTTGCAGCATATCTTGCCGGAGCGGAATGTTTAAGTACAACCATTAACGGAATTGGAGAACGTGCCGGAAACGCTCCTTTGGAAGAAGTAGCTATGGCATTGGAACTTAGCGCAAACATTGAGAGCGGTTTAAAAACCTCGGCATTTCAGAAAATGAGCGACTATGTAGAAGCCAAATCGCATTGTAAACTTGGTATGAGAAAACCAATAACGGGAAAAATGGTGTTTAGCCACGAAAGCGGAATTCATATTCATAGTTTATTAAAAGACCGAAATACTTATCAACTTTTCCCGGCTGAAAAAATCGGACGGGAAGAACCGGAATTTATTATAGGAAAACACAGCGGAAAATCGGTTATAGAATATTTCCTTCGGAAAGAAAATCTTTTTTTTAATGATGAAATTTGTATAAAGCTCTTGCAGCAAGTTAAAAAAACATCGGAAACAAATAACAGAGCAATTACAAAATCAGAATTAGTAGATTTATATTCTGAAATACAAAAAAACAATAAGTCAAATAAAATATAATTATGGCGCAAAATATTATTCCTGATGAAGAAATGTTGAATTTGGCAAAGTCCAGTCTTCAATATGCCAACGGATATTATAATACTTTTCAAAGGTGTATTAACAATAATCAGAGCCGTTTTAATAATGATTTACTATATCAAATGGCGGTTATGAGTGTGGAGAAATATTTTATCGCGCTTTTAGCAAGGTATGATTGGAACGCATCGCATCACATGCCGGTGGCAATGTATAATGAAGCATTGCAATTTGAACCGGAATTAACTGAAGATATGAAAAAAACAACTATTCTGGTAGGAAAATTTGAAGCAATTTGTTCACTTGAAGGATTTGGATACCGCGCGCCTTCCATTATTGAACTCCAGGAAATGAGTAAGGGAATATCAAATATCCGAGCGCTTGTTGAAAAACGTATCGCTGAAGTTATTTGAAAAATCAGTAAACAATCAAACTCATTTTATTATGCACGAAAACAATTCTTCAGATGTTCAAATATATGAACTTGAAAAAGCAAGATTCATCATCAAAGATGCCGTTCAATTAGATATCAGCTACGCATATGATGATTTGATATTTTCAGAACACGGTTTGTTTATAATACAATTTGTAAAAGAAAATAAAAACAAGTTATATTGTTGGTTTAATACCACTACCACAAATGATTTTAAAAAATCTACATTTACTGCTTTAGAAACCACTTGCAATCTCAATAAAATGATTATTGAATATAAAGGAGATTTTGAAATCAGTCAAAAAGAAAACGGAGAAGAATTGGATATAAAATTTATCGGCAAAACTCAAATATCCTAATATTTTTACCTGAACAATTTAAACCAAGCTTTTAGTTCGTGCACTTTTTCTGCTTGCTCATAAGTTTGGCATTTTAATTCGAGGGAATTGAAAGCATCTTCCATTTCGTCTGCAGTAAATTTTAGCTGCTGCGATGCGGCAAAATTCAACAAATCAAATTGTGTTTTATATTGATAGCACAATTTCCTGAAATCCTTATCGGTATCTACTTTTGAGATAAATTTAACGGCATTTTGTAAACTCATATCTTTCGGCTTATAATAGGAAAAATGAATTAAATTTATTGCGGTTACACGTATTTTTTGTCATCGCACGTAGAAGTGTTGCAAGTAGTACATTCATCTCCGCAAACATTTGCTAATTCCATCGCTTCATCATAAGTATATCTATTAAGTTGTTTTTCATTGAAGAACAATATATTTTCGTCAACTTTATTGCCTTTGGCTTTATAAACAGTAAATCCTTTGTTTACCAACACTTTTAATGCCATTGGATGAATTTGCTTAATGATAATTGTCTTTACAAAAAGTTTTTCCAATGCAGGAAGCAAATCACCTAAATTGACCGACAAGTCTTTTATTTTTATGAAATCGCCCGCATTTTTTCCTACATCCGTAATATATAAATATCCGTTTACATTCAACCCGCCCGCAAGTGAATAACGATTATCTTCGGTATCAACCACAGGAATAGCTATTCTCATATCTTAAGCAGTTAAAAATCACAGTTTTTTTGTCCAAAAAAGCATTCTCGGATCACATTCGTCAAAGCCAAAACTTTTATATAATTTTTGAGCTACGATATTGTCTTCGCGAACCTCCAAAGTAACTTTACAATATTTCCTTTCTGATGATAATTCAATAAGTTTTGCAATTAACTCTTTGCCTACTCCTTTGCCTCTGAATTGCTTCAAAACAACTATATCGTGAATATACAAATAAGGTTTAATATTAAACGTGGAAAAATTAACAAAGCACGTAGCTAAACCAACCACTTCATTATCAATAACAGCAAACAATACTTCGGCGGAAGGATGATTTGCCAAACCATCAACCAAGCGTAATTGTTGAATTTTATTTAATTGCGAACCTCCTCCCATTGCATCCATCATATAATGATTGGTTAACGCTGCCAACGCTTTTAAGTGCTCAGCGTTCTCAAAATCACAAAACTCAAATAAAATTTTATCCATCAAAAAAATTTTTATTCAAAATTTATATTTTATACCTTTTGGCGTCTATTTTATATTTTTTCACTCGGATTCCCATCATTCTTTCTGTTATTCCAAGTTGTTCGGCTGCTTTGGTGTTGTTTCCTTTTGTTGCTATTAGAGCGTCTATAATTATTTGCTTTTCCATTTTTCCTAAAATAATGTCTAAAGTGCCGCTTTGCATTGTTTCGGTTCCTTTGGCTGTTTGTAAAGATGCCGGTAAATTGTTCGTTCTCAAAACATTATCCGTAGATAATATGCAAGCTCTTTCTATACAGTTTTCAAGTTCTCGGATATTGCCGGGCCAATGATAAACCATTAAAGTATCGATAGCGGAAGCTGTTATCCGTTTAATATTTTTTCCGTGACGGGCATTGAATTTTTCAATAAAAAAATCGGTTAAAATAGGAATATCGTTGATACGCTCACGCAAAGGCGGAATATAGATAGGAAAAACATTGATTCTATAATATAAATCTTCCCGAAAAATTCCGCTCTGAATCATTTCTTCCAAATCCCGATTTGTAGCGCAAATAATACGCACATCTACTTTTATGGATTTTGTACTGCCAATTCGTTCTATTTCTCTTTCCTGTAACACCCTCAGCAGTTTAACTTGTGTGGAAGCGGGAATATCTCCAAATTCATCTAAAAATATTGTACCACCGTTTGCCGCTTCAAATAAGCCAATGCGGGTGATGGATGCTCCGGTGAAAGCTCCTTTTTCGTGTCCGAAGAGTTCACTTTCTATCAAACTCTCGGGAAGAGCGGCGCAGTTAACTTTAATGAATGGTTTTGATTTTCTTAAACTGTTGAAATGAATGGCGTCCGCCACAAGTTCTTTTCCTACTCCGCTTTCTCCTCTGATTAAAACTGTAGCATCCGTTGGCGCAACTCTTTCTATTAAAGCAAATACTTCATTCATTTTACTGGAGTTGCCTTTAATCCGTTCCGGTAAAATTCTGTTATGAAGTTCTCCCCGCAAACTTTTATTTTCAGCTTGAAGTTGCTCCATTTCTTCCGCGTATTCCTGACGCCGACGCATTGTGCGTCCAATCATAGAACTGACAATTTTTAGAAACCGAATATCATAATCGTAAGAAGGCGCTTCTCCATATACTTTATGAAAACTCAAACTGCCTATAATTTCATCCTTGTATCGTATAGGCGTGCATATAAAAGACACATCTTGATTGTTAATTTTCAGGGGAGCTTTTGTAAGATTCAAGAATTCATCGGATTCTGCAATTTTTTTTATCAATATTGTTTCTCCTTTATCAATTACTTTTCCGATTATTCCTTTACCTGATTGGTAAACAGCATTTTTTTGCTCCTTAGTGGAGACACCGAATGCAGCTTCAATAACAATGGCGGAGGTTTCCCTGTTTAATATTGTTACTAAAATTCTATCCGCGCTCAAATGCTTGGCAATTAGTTTTATAACTTCATCTAAATTAATCTCTTTATTACTCAACAAATTACTAATTTCGAGTAAAGTCTCTAATTCTTTTGCTCCGTAGCACTCAGGCAAATTATATTTACATATTGTATACATAAAAAAGATTTTGCTATCAATTTTCTATTATTATTCGTTTAATAAAATCTTTACGATGCAAAATTATAAATTTTATTGCATATTTGACAAATATTACAAAAAATATTTTAATTTATTTTTATAAAAAAGATTTTTTGTTCATCATGAAAAATTTCTTGTAAAAGCAAAATACCTAAAACGACATAAAAACAGAAGAATATTTATAAAAAACGAGTAAATATTATCTTCTGTAAACAAAAAAAGAGGATTTCTTTTCAGAAATCCTCTCCTTAATTAAAAATTTAAATTATACTTCCTAAAAATGTATAATCAAGCCCAAAGAAGCGGCATTTATTTCAGGTCCTTTATCTTTTTGGAATACTCCGACAGGAGAATATTTTGCATATACACTAATATCGCTATAACCAATTTGAGCCATAATATCCAAAGTTAAAGGATTGGTATTTAACCCGTGTGATTCTACTTTATTTATTTTATCTCCTTCTGCGCTTTTATATTTTATCCTGTAAGTGGACTTTACATTCCAACCTCCAACAACGCCTCCGCTCACATAAAACTTATGATTATTTCCAAACATCGGCTGCCATTCTAATAACAGAGGAATAGTTAAATGAAGCGTACGCAAACGACTGTATGTATAATCTACACCGGCAGGAGCTGGATAAACTCCGGTTACATTATCCTCTTCAAGAAAATGTGAATTGTTTTCCAAATGAAAATTTCGCCAATCTAATCCAAAACCGGAAGTTATGCCAAACGTATGATTGAAAACAGGTAAAATTCCTTCCATAATATTAAACATTATTTCACTGGATTTCCCTTTATCTAAAGGCACACCTCCTGTTTCTCCTATGTTCATTTTACTGTCAGCCAGGGTAAGTTTTCCAAATCCGAAACCCGCCCAGTGTGGTTCCATCGTTCCTTTTTTCTTTTTCTTCAAAAAAGGAACATTAAATCCGATTTCTTCTATCACATTGAAACGTTCAAAAGTTTTATCATCGGTAAAAATTCCTTCATACACTTTTTTATATTCGTTGGAATCTTTGTCCATTATTTGAACTTTCATTTGTCCGATGCTGTCCTGAATAAAAATTTTCTTCTCATTAAACACCACGGTAGTATCCTTCTTTTCCTGCGCTTGAGAAACAAAAGTTATCAAACTTATAATCAACGCTGTAGTCAATATTAAAACTTTTTTCATAAATGTGTTTTTTATTATGTTTATACTATTTTTTCTTTAAAATAAATTTCAAAATATCTTCCGAATTAGCTTCAGATTCTATGTAAATTATTACAATTTTATCTTCCGGCTTCGTCAGTTCATTGAAAAGCACCAAGCGGTAAATTTTACCTAATTTGGGTAATTCCAAAAAAACAGACTGAGGAACTCCATTTACCATTACTTGTTGCACTTTTTTAGCTTCGGCTTGGTCTTTTTCAATACATTTTCGTGCAAAATCAGCAGCTTCAGTATTTTTATTTACGCTGATTGTAATGCTTTTGAAAAGCGAAAACTTATAATCGCCGAAATCTTTATCTCTTAATTCGACCATCGTAACGCCTTTGTTTTTCCCATATTGCTGAAACATTTGTTGAATTCCCAACCCTTCCTGCGCTTTTGCCATCGTTATGGCTGAAAGCAAGAAAGCCATCATTATATACGTTTTTAACTTCATTTTATTTGAGTTTATTTTTGATTACTAAAATCCGATATTAGAAAATTGATTTAATTGTTCTTCCATCATATTGCTATTTTCTGCAGAAATGCTATTTAATGAACTACTTGCTAAAGATTCCACTTTTGCCGAGTTGGTAATTTTTTTACCGTCAACGTAAGCGTAATTCTTGTTTTCCGGAATATTTTTATACATAATAAATCCGATTAAAATTATTGCCACAGCCGCTGCTGCACTCTGAAAAATTGAACGATGCAATACAAACCGAGGTTTTGCAGATTTCCTATTCTCAAAATATCCGAAGATGGCTTTTTCGGTATCATAAACGGCTGGAAGTTTTTTCTGCATTAAAAATTTTCGCAACAGATTTTCCTCATCACAAGTAGTCTTTCCTTCGTAATATTTTTCGAGGAGTTCATCGGCTTGCTTGTAAGATATTTTATTTATTTTTATAAGTCTCATAATTTCGAGTATTTTAGATATTCTTCGCGCACTTTTTTTCGCGCTCTTGATAAATTTACACGTACCGCTTCAGCATTTGTTCCGGTTATTTCAGCTATTTCATCTACTTCATAACGCTCTACGTCTTTCATTGTAATAATTATTTGCTGTAAAGTGGGAAGATTTTTTATTATTTTCTTCAGAATTTCTTCTGTATTTTTTCTTTCCAGTTGCAAATAAGGATTATCTTGTGCAATATGAATTTCAGCATTTTCAATCAGCGGTTGTTCTCTTTTTACTACTCTCAACCTGTCTAAACAGTGATTTTTCAGTGTTGTAACAGCCATTGCTGAAGGATTATCGTATCGTTCCAATGAATCTGATACACGCCAAAGTTTAAGAAGAACTTCCTGCACGGCATCCTCAGCTTCCTGCTCGTTTTCTAACAATTTTCTTGCGATGTGAAAAAATTGCGTACGAAGCGGCAGAATTTCTTTTTTGTATATTTCCTGACTCATTTTTACCTTATGACGATTAATATGCAAAAGTATAACATTGAATATGAAAAAAAACAATTAAAATGATTTTATTTTTTCATATTTCACATTCCTCAAATTAAAAACTACTGTAAATCAATTTATTAAAAATAAAATTTTTACTATTGACTGTACTCTTTACAAATTTCCACTATCATTTTCATCGAAATTTACTAATTTTGTTTTCGTAAATCAACGCAACGAACTCTTACAATCAATAAAAATATGGATGCGAAAATAAAAAAAATGATGCTTACGGCACAGCGAAATGAAATTACTGAATATCACATTTATAGTAAACTTGCTGAACGGACAAAAGATAAAAACAATGCTGAAGTATTGCTCAAAATTGCAAATCAGGAAAAAGGACACTATAATTTTTGGAAAATAAAAACAGGAAATGATGTGGCTCCTAAAAAATTTCAAATTTGGCGTACGGTTTTTTTCGCAAAACTATTTGGACTCACATTCATCTTAAAACAGATGGAAAAACGTGAAGGAACCGGCTCTCGCCTTTACGACTATCTTGCAGAATTTTATCCTGAAACAAAACGTTTTTCTGAGGAAGAATTGGCTCACGAAAAACAAATTCTCGGTATGCTCGATGAAGAAAGATTACAATACATCGGGTCTGTTGTGCTTGGTTTGAACGACGCTTTGGTAGAATTGACAGGTTCGCTGGCAGGATTTACACTGGCTTTAGGCGATACAAAAGTTATTTCACTGGCTGGATTAGTTACGGGTATTTCAGCGGCGCTGTCAATGGCATCTTCGGATTATCTTTCATCCAAAGCCGAAGGCGATGAACGCGCTAAAAAATCAGCTATTTATACCGGCGTGGCTTACTTTTTTACGGTTATTTTTCTTATCTTACCGTTTTTACTTCTTTCGTCCAAGATATTGGCATTGGTAATTACACTTGCAATTGCGGTACTCATTATTTTTGTTTTCAACTACTACATTTCTACCGCCAAAGACTTGAATTTTAAAGAAAGATTCTGGGAAATGACAATCATCAGTTTAGGAGTGGCAGCTTTTTCGTTTGTCGTTGGTTACGCTCTAAAAGCATTATTAGGAGTAGATATTTAAATTTTCCGCTTCTACAACCAATAAAAAGCAAAGAAATTAAGAAAAATTCTTTGCTTTTAAAACAATTTTGCCAAAGTTTTGAACTCTGGCAAAATTTATTAATCAAATACCTTATTCACAGTTCCAAATCTACATCTTGGAGTTCTTTCCAAGGCAATCCTTGTTTATTTAATTGTGCCATAAACGGATCGGGATTAAATTCTTCCACATTGAAAACGCCCGGTTTGCTCCATTCTCCGGTTAAGAACATCATCGCGCCAATCATTGCAGGAACGCCTGTGGTATAACTCACTCCCTGCGTACCTGTTTCTTTATAAGCAGCTTCGTGGCTGCAATTATTATAAATGTAGTATGTTTTTACCTTCCCTTCTTTAAAACCTTTAATGCGACAACCAATAGACGTTTTTCCTTTGTAATTTTCTCCTAAATCGCCCGGATTGGGTAAAACTGCTTTCAAAAACTGAATAGGCACAATTTTTTGTCCGTTGAATTCCACTTCATCAATTCGAGCCATTCCAATATTCTGAATTACACGCAAATGAGTAAGATATTCCTGCCCGAAAGTCATCCAAAAACGAGCGCGTTTAATGGTCGGAAAGTTTTTTACCAGCGATTCCAATTCTTCATGATAAATTACATACGATTCTTTCGCTCCAATTTCAGGATAATTCAATGGTTTATGAATTTCGTGCGGTTTGGTTTCCACCCATTTTCCATTTTCCCAATATTTTCCGTTTTGAGTTACCTCGCGGATATTAATTTCAGGATTAAAATTAGTAGCAAATGCTTTTCCATGATCGCCGGCATTACAATCTACTATATCCAAATATTGAATTTCATCAAAATGATGTTTTGCTGCGTGTGCCGTAAAAACGCTTGTTACGCCCGGGTCAAAACCGCAACCGAGAATAGCGGTAAGTCCCGCTTTTTTGAAACGATCTTTGTACGCCCATTGCCATTTATATTCGAATTTAGCTTCATCAAGCGGTTCATAATTAGCTGTATCCAGATAATTTACACCACATTCCAAACACGCGTCCATAATGGTTAAATCCTGATAAGGCAATGCCACATTAATTACGATGTCTGGTTTGAACGTTTTCATCAATGTAGCTAAATCCGCAACATTGTCGGCGTCTACTTTTGCCGTTTGAATATCAACGTTATACCTTTTCTTTACATCAGCGGCAATTGTATCGCATTTAGATTTTGTGCGGCTTGCCAACATAATTTCAGTAAATACCTCCGGGTTTTGAGCCACTTTGTGTGTAACAACCGTTCCGACACCGCCGGCGCCAATAATTAAAACTTTCCCCATATTCAGTTTAGAACTAAAATACTATGGATTGAAAATCCATAGGTTTAATATGCGAATGAAATTCGCCAATAACTCTATAAAGTATGAATATCTTTTATAATATCATCATCATTCTAATATCCAACCATCTGTTGGAGTATTGGGTTTGTCCTTATGATGATCAAGATATTCTTGTACCATTTCATCTGTTATTCTCCCAATACTCCAAGCACCATAACCTACTGACCAAAAATGTTGACCCCAATAACGCTTCTTCAACTCTGGATACTCTTGTTGTAAAAGATGAGAAGTGCGACCTTTCAACTTTTTCACTAATACACTTATGCTCAAAGAGGGAGGATATTCAACATGAATGTGAACATGATCTTTACTTACTACCCCTTTTAATATCTTTACATTTTCACTATTACACGTCTGAATTATCAAATCACGGCAACGAGATTGTATATCACCTCGCAAAACGTGATAACGATATTTTGTTATCCAAACGATATGAACACTCAAATTGCTTACTGTGTGAGAACTATTCCTATTTTCCATACAGCAAATATAGAAAATTTATAGAAACTAAAAGTAACCGCAATAAAATTGCGGGGTTTTAACCAATTACTGAAAAATAAAATTAAAATTCAATTTTAAGGTATTATAAATACCGTTATAATTGTATCATCTTTACAATACAAATGTATGTTTTTAAAAGATATGCTCCAACATCAAACCTATTTTTTTTACAAAAACAGATGGTTTTTCTATTAAAATTATCATTCATAGTCCCACACAACTCTCCAACTTACTTTTTAGAATGATGAGCTAACGCTTCTAATGGGATAACTCTTCAAACTTTATGTTTGGATAGAGAACGTTGGACGTCTTTTCAACAATTTTATTTTCAGGCGCTTCAATGTATGTCTTAAGTCGGATATCTTTTGAAGATGCG
This sequence comes from uncultured Paludibacter sp., assembly GCA_900498215.1. Taxonomy (GTDB): domain Bacteria; phylum Bacteroidota; class Bacteroidia; order Bacteroidales; family Paludibacteraceae; genus UPXZ01. The sequence goes on from LR026962.1 coordinate 828,796, forward strand.
CCCACACTTATTTCGTACATTCCTTTTTCAACCACCCAAGCGCTTAAACTTTGCCAAAAAGAGGTAAAATCTCTTGCCTGTAACATAATTGTAATTTTTTCAGATTCGTTTGGTTTTAGCAACTTGGTTTTAAAGAAAGCGCGAAGTTCCTTTTGTGGTTTTGGAATTTCTACCTGAGGAGCAGAAACATATATTTGCGCAATATCTTTTCCGGCAAATTTTCCTGTATTTTTAATCTTGAAAGATATGCTTACGCTGTCTTTCAATGTTTTCGAATCAATTGTAATATCTGAATAATCAAATTGAGTATAAGACAAACCGTAACCAAATTCGTAAGCCACAGGCACATTAAATGTGTCATAATAACGATAACCGACATAAATTCCTTCTTTATAAAAAGCATTTACAGGATTTTCGGCAGGTTCTCCCGGAAATGTTTTTGCAGAAGGAACATCTTCATATTTCACGGGAAAAGTCATTGGTAATTTTGCCGAAGGCGTAACTTCACCTTTTAATATTTTCACCAATGCATTTGCTCCTTCTTGTCCTGTTTGCCACGCAAGAAGTATCGCGTCTGCATAATTACTCCAATCGGCGGTAGCAATTACCCCTCCTATATTTAACACTACAATGACTTTTTTCCCTGCTGAATGATATGTTTCCGAAACATTTTTAATAAGTTCTATTTCTGAACTACTTAATGAAAAATCAGAAACTTTTCTATCGTTTCCCTCGCCCGCGTTTCGTCCAATAGTAACAATAGCAATATCGGTTGATTTGACCGAATTTAAAATCTCGTTTTTATCCAATGAATATTCGGGATGAAAATCTACAACAAATTTTTTATTCTTATCTTTTGACTTGGACAAAACCGTATCTATAAATTGAGAATAAATTTGAGTTAGCGGTTTCGACAATTTGAATCCGGCATTTTGAAATGCTTCGTTAATAGAAACCGAGTGTTCATAATTAACCTCGCCACTTCCGGTACCGCCGGCAATAAAACCATAAGAACTTTTTCCGAAAAGAGCAATTTTCTTTATGGATTTAAATGGAAGTGTATTGTTATCATTCTTCAGCAAGACCATACATTCCGTTGCAGCGTCACGTGAAACAGCGGCATGTGACTTTAAATCTGGAGCATTTGTGTATGGGTATTCTTTGAATCTCGGGGTTTTTAAAATAAATTTCAAAATACGAGTTAAATTTTGATCGATTACTTTCTCGTCAATCAATTTATTTTTAATGGCTGAAAGTAATTCTACACGTTGTTCACAACCGGGCATAAGTAATTCATTACCTGCATTCATTTGAGCTACAGCATCAGCTCCGCCCCACCAATCTGTCATTACCAAACCCTTGAATCCCCAGTCGTTTTTCAAAATATCCGTAATAAGTCCTTTACTTTCTGAGGTATAATAACCATTCAAACGATTGTAAGATGACATAACAGTCCAAGGTTGCGATTCTTTCACCGCAATTTCAAAGCCTCTTAAGTAAATTTCACGTAGCGCACGCTGGCTTATAACCGCATTTATCTTATTTCTATTTGTTTCAATATTATTAGCGGCAAAATGTTTCAGAGAAGTGCCAACATTGTTTGATTGTACTCCTTTTATCATCGAAGCTGCCATTTTACCTGCCAATAACGGATCTTCAGAATAATACTCAAAATTTCTTCCGCATAAAGGGTTACGATGAATATTGATGGCTGGCGCCAGTAATACGTCTGCTCCATATTCCAATACTTCATTTCCCGCATTTCGACCGACCATGTTTACCAAATCCGTATTCCAACTGGACGCGAGCGCGGTTTCGGTAGGGAAAGCCGTACAATAAAAAGTTTTCTCCGTTCCTTCTCTGTGAGCATCAATTCTTAATCCTGCGGGTCCGTCACAGAGCGATGAAGCTGTAATTCCCAAACGGGGAATATCGTATGTTCTTCCGGCGGCGCCATTTACTATCACTCTATTTGAATCGGTTTTCAGATGCATCCAATTTTCATCTCCCAAGCCAACAAGAAGATATACTTTTTCTTGTAAAGTCATCGCGGCTATAACATCTTCAATTTTGTCTTTACCCAAAACAGGTACTTTTTTTTGTGCTGAAATTAACATATTACTTAGCATCAAAATAAGAAATAAGAGTAACGGTGTTTTTTTCATAGGTAGTATTTTTAAACATATTGACAATCAAGACATTCTTCCTTTATAATCTTCGTATCCGAATTTCCGTACTAATTTAAATTCATCGTCTGTGCTCCAAATCCCGATGCTGGGATGTGAAACACCGTTAAACATAGTGGTTTTCACCATTGTATAATGAATCATATCTTCAAAAACAATTTTATCGCCTGCTTTCAATTCTTTATCAAAAGACCAATCTCCATAAAAATCTCCGGAAAGACAACTATTTCCACCCATTCTGTAAGTTGGTTTACCCTTCACAGTATCTGTCGCGCCTTCAATAGCCGGTTTATAAGGCATTTCCAAGCAATCCGGCATATGACAGGAAAACGAAACGTTCAACATTGCCGTTTTAATTCCTTTGTTTTCAACCACATCCAACACATCCGAAACTAAAACTCCTGTACGCCAAGCAAAAGCGCTGCCCGGTTCTAAAATAAGATGTAAGTGCGGATATTTTGCTTTGAATGCTTTCAAAACCTGAATTAAATGCTCCACATTGTAACCTTCNCGCGTCATCAAATGTCCGCCTCCCATATTGAGCCATTTAATTTGCGAAAAATATTTCCCGAACTTTTGTTCCACCACCACCAATGTTCGTTCCAAATCAAAAGAATTTGACTCACAAAGCGTGTGAAAATGTAATCCCTCAATACCTTCGGGAAGTTTTTCACCCAACAGTTCTNCAACTACTCCCAAACGCGAACCCGGCGCACACGGATTGTACAAATCTGTTTCCACATCNGAAAATTCNGGATTAATGCGTAATCCGCAAGAGATGTTTTTTNCTNTAGTTTGCGGATANAATTTTNCAAACTGAGAGAGAGAATTAAACGTAATATNNCTACTCAAACTCATTATTTCAGGAAATTCAGCATCGGAATACGCAGGCGCGTACGTATGAGCAGGGCTTTTCATCTCTTCAAAAGCCAAACGCGCCTCCGCCAACGAACTTGCCGTACTGCACGGAATATATTCCCTAACAATGGGAAANACAGACCACATTGCAAACGCTTTAAATGCCAAAATNATTTCCACCCCGGCACGTTCTTTTACCGATTTTATTAATTCGAGATTTTTACGAAANGCCTTTTCATCCAACACGTAACAAGGCGAAGGTATTTTTGAGTAGTCCAATTTTNTTGATTAGTTATATTNTTGATTAGTATATCGGCTTATTTCTTAAGTATTTGATTATATTTCTCATCATCTTTCAATAAACCAACCGCTGTTTTTATTTCTTTATCGTCTCTCAAAGAATATTGAATTTGCCCTTTTTGATAATAGTATCGTTTAATTATTTCTAACGATAACATTTCTTCCACATCTTTGCGATTTTCCTTAATGTTTTCTGCCACATTNGGAGTAATTTTGGCTTTTAGCGCTTCAAATTCCGCAGATGCTGTTTTATCCAATCCTTCATATTTGGCGATATCATACAACTGACTGTAGTATTTTTCAGTTTGGGTAGTATATGTAAAGTTTTTTTCTTTTAAAATATAATTGGTGAAATCATTGAATTCCGCATCGGTCAATTTAAACTCGGCAGGTTGCGTAATTTTCGGATGTGCATAAAAATATTTGGTAGCATAATCAAAATACAAATTTTGAGCGTAAATGTAATATGCTACGTTTATTTTGCGTGTATCGGTTGTAATTGTATCGGGTAAAATACCGCCTCCATCGCGTACAACACGACCATTTTTAGTTGTAAAAGTAGAAATTAAACTATCGGGAACGCGTCCAACGCTTCCATCAGCATTCCTATGACTGTAATCCAGCGCTTGAATGCAACGCCCGCTGGGAATGTAATATTTGGCAATGGTTACTTTTAAATTTCCACCGTAACCCACAGGACGAATATTTTGTACCAATCCTTTTCCAAAAGTGCGTTCGCCGATAATAACCGCCCTGTCTAAATCTTGCAAGGAGCCGCATAAAATTTCGGATGCCGAAGCAGAGCCTCTGTTTACCAATACGGCTAATTTCATATCCGGGAATAACGGTTCGGAAGGAGTCTTGTATACTCTGTCCACCATTTTATTTTTGCCTTTGGTCGTAACTACTTCCGTTCCTTTTGGAGTAAAATATCCTACAATTTTCACCGCTTCATCAATTATTCCTCCGCCGTTATCACGCAAATCGATGATTAAAGATTGGATGTTGTTTGTTTTAACCATTTCGCTCACCACCGTTTTTACTTCCGAAGCGGTTTTATCCGTAAAATCTTTGATTAAAACATATCCGGTATTATCCGCCATAATGGTAGAATAAGTTACGGAATTGAATTGCAGATTTTCACGTAAAAATTTCTTTTCAATTGGTTTGGTTACGTTTGGACGGCGAACTTTTATCACAATCTGCGTTCCATTTTTTCCTTTTAGCATTTCGCTTACTTCTGCGGTTGTTTTTCCTGTGGTACTCGTTCCATCTACTTCCAGAATTACATCACCGGCACGCAAATCGTTTCTTTGTGCAGGAAAACCTTCATAAGGTTCGGCAATTACAATTTCTTTGTTCACTTGCATAATCAATGCGCCAATTCCTGCATATTCTCCGGTAGTCATCATTTTCAAATCATCGTCATTTTCTTCCGAAATATATTCCGTATATGGGTCTAATTTATCCAGCATGGCTGCAATTCCTGTCTGAACCAAATCATCATAATCCAATTTATCCACGTAAAACATATCCAACTCACGCAACACAGAATTAAATATACTTAAATTTTTAGTGATACTGAATGTTTTGTCTTCGTCTGCCTGATTTTGTTGATCTTGTGCAAATCCTGCAAAAACGGTGATAAAAAGTACAAGTGATAAAAAATATTTTTTCATTTATTTGATATTTGAAATTTTGACATTTGGATGTTTTTTATATTTATCGACTGCTCAATTACTCAATGCTGACATTTGGCGGTAAAAATGCATTCACGTCTTTTCCATACGAAATTAAATCCCTGATAATGGTGGACGAAATGAACGAATATTCCGACTCGGTAAATAAAATCACTGTTTCCACACCGGTTAAATTTCGATTAGTGTTGGCAATCGTATGTTCATACTCAAAATCGGACACCGAACGAATTCCCCTTAAAATATATGCAGCATCTACCGAAAGTGCAAAATCCACCGTCAAATTATCATAAGACATGGCTTTTACACGCGGCTCGTCTTTAAACGCCTGACGAATAATTTCCAATCGTTTTTCGACATCAAACAGCGTTTTTTTGAGTTGATTTACACCTACCGCCACAATAATTTCGTCAAAAATGCCCAACCCTCGCTTTACAATACTGTAATGCCCAATGGTAAACGGATCAAATGTTCCGGGAAAAATGGCTCGTTTCATATTCTGTTAGAAATTAGAAGTCAGAAATAAGCAACAAAGATACGGATTTTTTTAACGTAACAGATTTTCATCCATATTGTTTTGATTTTTTTAGGTATTGGAAGTCTTAAAGTACTGTTTAGAAAATATTTATTTGTTTTGACAAGTGATTTGTTAAAAATTAATATATTTGCACATAGAAACATAATCACATTTTATTTTGTTTTTTATTGGCAATTATCTCTTTTGTAAATGTAATCTATGATTCTCTTTCTAAATATTGAAACCTTCATAGAAAGTTAGTAAAATAAAACTTAAAAAACTCTCAATATGAAAAAACTCACTTCTCTCCTATTTCTATCAGTTGTGATTTTAGGACTTTTCTCATGTCAAAACAAAAAAGCAAAAAACGTTTCAGCTCCGGATCCTTTGGTAGCGGATATTGATTCTACAGTTCGTCCGCAAGATGATTTTTTCGATTATGCAAACGGAACGTGGATTAAGAAAAATCCTATTCCTGATGAATATAGTTCCACCGGCGTGGCTCGTTTAGTAATTGATGATTTACAAAACAGATTAAAAACCATTAATGAAGAAGCCGTTAAAAATCCTCAAAACAATATCAGTAAAAAAATCGCTGCTTTCTGGGAATCAGGAATGGATAGCGCCGCTTTAAATTCCAATGGAATTAAACCCATAGAAGGTCTTCTTGTACAAGTAGATAAAGTAACGGATATAAAAGGATTGTTAGCTCTGAATGCAGAACTCAACAAAAAAGGAGTCGGAACAATGTTTGATGCGGGAGTAAGACAAGACGATAAAAAAAGCGATGTAATGTCGTTTTATCTCGGTCAAGGCGGACTTGGACTTCCCGACCGCGATTATTACTTTAACACTGATGAACAAACCACTAAAATAAGAGCAGAATATCCCAATCATATTACACGGATGTTCCAATTGGCAGGCGCAACTAACGAAGAAGCCGCCGATTATGCCGTTAAAATTATGGGAATAGAACGTGAACTGGCTAAAACCAGCCGGAAATTAGAAGCGCTGCGCGATCCGTATGCAAACTACAATAAATTTTCGGTATCTGACTTAAAAACCAAACTTACGCCGGAAGTAGATTGGCAAAAATGGTTACTGGAAATCGGAGTGGATAAGTTAGACAGTATTGTTGTTGGTCAACCCGAATTTTTCAAAACATTCAACGGTATGCTTAAAACTGTTCCCATTGACGATTGGAAAGTGTATGTAAAATGGAATATTATTAGCAGTTACGCTTCTTATTTAAGCGATGATTTCAATAAAGAAAATTTTGCGTTTTACGGACAAATGTTGAACGGGACAAAAAAACAACAACCTCGTTGGAAACGCGTGTTGAACAACGAAGAAGGAGTTATGGGAGAAGCTTTGGGACAGCTTTTTGTAAAAGAGTTTTTCAATGAAAAAGCAAAAAAGCGGTATGAAAATTTAGTGGAAGAAATTCGAAGCGCGTTAAAAGAACGCATTCAGAAATTGGATTGGATGTCGGCTGCAACAAAGGAAAAAGCGCTTTCAAAACTTGCAAAAATGACTAAAAAAGTGGGGTATCCCGATAAATGGAAAGATTTTTCATCAATGAAAATAAAAAAGCAATCGTATGCTGAAAACATAATGGCAGCATCAGAATGGTGGCACAATTATCAAATCAGTAAATTGGGGAAACCTGTTGATAGAAACGAATGGGATATGACACCTCAGACATATAACGCCTATTATAATCCTTCCAATAATGAAATTGTATTGCCTGCCGGAATATTTACCATTCCGGGATGGAGAGATGAAGATTTGGATGATGCATTTGTATATGGTTACGCCGGCGCTTCTACCATTGGACACGAAATGACGCACGGATTTGACGACCAAGGAAGATTATACGACGAAAACGGGAATTTAAATGATTGGTGGACAAAAGAAGACGGAGAAAAATTCAACAAACGCGCGGAAGTAATGGTAAAACAATTTGATGCGTACGAACCAATCAAAGGTATGCACATCAACGGAAAAGCCAGTTTGGGTGAAAATATCGCTGATTTAGGCGGTGTTTTGTTGGGTTGGGATGCATTTATCAAAACAGAACAATACAAAAAAGGAGAAAAAATTAACGGACAAACCCCAGCCGAACGCTATTTCTTGGGCTATGCTTACAGCTGGCTTTACAATATGCGTCAGGAAGAAGCAGCCAAACGTTTATTAACCGATGTTCATTCTCCTGCAAAATATCGTGTAAATGGTCCTTTCCCCAATGTGGATGCATTTTATAAAGTTTATCAGGTGAAACCAGCCGACAAAATGTTTATACCTGACACGGCAAGAGTACGCATTTGGTAAAAATAATAATAATTTTATCATTATTATAATTTCATTTTTTATATATTTGTATCATTATTTCAAAAAATGATACTTTATGAAAGCGAGTTCAAACCATATTATTCGAGAAATAACACCGCTCTCGGAAAAAGACTGTTTCTACATAGCGGACAGACATAAAACCGAATTTACTTATCCGCTTCATACGCATTCCGAATTTGAATTAAATTTTATCGAGAATGCCGCAGGTGTTAGAAGAATCATTGGAGATTCTGTGGAAGTTATAGGCGATTATGATTTAACTCTTCTTGCAGGCGAGCAATTGGAACACGTATGGGAACAACATAAATGCACAACCAAAAACATAAGAGAAATTACCATACAGTTTTCGGCAGAATTGTTTATGGGTAATTTTTTAAACAAGAATCAATTCAGCAGTATCAAAAAAATGCTGGAAGAAGCCAAGAAAGGAATTAGTTTTCCTATGGGAGCTATTATGAAAATCTATTCTTTATTGGACTCACTGGCTGTAGAAAAAGAAGGCTTTTACGCTGTAATTAAACTCCTTACCATTCTTTATGAACTCTCGTTGTGTGATAACTTTAGAATTTTATCCAGTTCGGCTTTTGCCAATATTTATGATGGGTCGGACAGCAGAAGAATTCTGAAAATATACGATTATGTAAATACCCATTATAAAGAAGCAATGCGGCTGGAAGATTTAGCCAACGAGGTTGGAATGTCTCCTGTTTCTTTCAGTCGCTTTTTTAAGCTCAGAGTAAATAAAACCATTTCAGATTATATTATTGATATCCGACTGGGACATGCCAGCCGCCTCTTGGTAGATACCACAAATTCCATTGCTGAAATATGTTACGAGTGTGGTTTTAATAATTTATCCAATTTCAATCGCATTTTCAAAAAGAAAAAAGACTGCTCTCCCAAAGAATTTAGAGAAAACTATCGTAAGAAAAAATTAATTATTTAACAATTTTGTTAAGATAGTATTACTTTTTGATAAATAATGCAAAATTAAAGTGTTCCATTTCATTTTACTTTGCATTGTTATGTCAGCGCTTTGCCTAAAGACATCCATTAATGATTTTTTATTCTTATGATGATATGTTTTTCATATCAAAATTTAAAATCACCTTATTAAAACATAAAAACCATGAAAAAAACATTCTTATTTCTCACTCTCCTGCTGCTTTTATTTTCCGGTAAAACAATTGCTCAGAAATTTGAAAATCTGGCAAAAACTCCTCCAATGGGATGGAACAGTTGGAATAAATTTGGTTGCAATATCGATGAAAAGTTAATCCGTGAAATAGCAGATGCAATGGTAGAAACCGGACTTCGCGACGCAGGATACATTTACGTTAATATTGACGACTGCTGGCACGGAAAACGAGACAGCTTAGGTTTCATTATCGCAGATCCAGAAAAATTTCCTTCGGGAATAAAAGCATTAGCCGATTATGTCCATTCAAAAGGATTGAAATTGGGCATTTATTCCGATGCGGGAAGAAACACTTGCGGAGGACGTCCCGGAAGCTTCGGACACGAATATCAGGATGCTCTAACGTATGCAAAATGGGGAATTGATTATCTGAAATACGATTGGTGCAACACAGAAAATATCAATCCCAAAGGAGCTTACCAATTAATGCGTGACGCTCTGTACGCTGCAGGCAGACCCATCGTGTTTAGTATGTGTGAATGGGGCACAAGCCGTCCTTGGACTTGGGCAAAAGAAACAGGTCACTTATGGCGTACCACAGGCGATATTTTTAATTGTTTTGATTGTATTAAAGATTGGGGAGGATGGTACTCTTACGGGGTAATGCAGATTCTTGATAAGCAAGAAGGATTGCGTAATTATGCCGGACCCGGACATTGGAACGATCCCGATATGCTTGAAGTAGGAAACGGAATGAGCGAAAATCAAGATAGAGCACATTTTTCTATGTGGTGTATGCTGGCAGCGCCACTTATTTTAGGCAATGATATTAGAAATATGAATGAAGCCACAAAGAATATTCTAATGAACCGTGAAGTAATTGCCGTAAACCAAGATTCTTTGGGTATTCAAGGATTGAAAGCAGTAGCAAAAGACGGTATTGAAGTTTGGTTTAAGCCCCTTGCAAAAGGAGATTGGGCTGTTTGTATTTTAAATCGAAACACAACAGATAAAGAATATATTCTCGATTGGAATAATTTCAATTTTGAAGATGAAGTATCAAAACTTTCAACAAATTTCACATCAAACGTTTATGGTATCCGTAATTTATGGACTAAAAAAGCGGAAGGCAACACAAAAAAAGAAAAGAAATTAATAATTCCGGCACAGGATGTAATTATGTATCGCCTAACCCCTAAAAAGTAAAAACCATTATTGGATATTAACCACAAAATCAATTATCTCATTAAAAATGCATCTAAACTTTTATTTTGAAAATCACTTAATCAATTAAAAGACAAAATAGTATCATTATAAGATAAGATAATACTTGAATTACAAAATTAGACGACCTATTTTTGTAACATAATTAATTTAAAATCTAATTAAAAAAGAAAAACATTTTTTATGAAGCACATTTTTATGTTACTTATGGCTCTTATAATGAGCTTGTCTTTAATGGCTCAACAACGCACGATAACAGGCATAGTTGTTGATCATAAAGACGGATCTGCCATAATCGGTGCCAGCATTATGGAAAAAGGAACCAGGAATGGCGTAGCTACTGACGCAAAAGGTAGTTTTACAATGAATGTTACTTCTGCAAATTCTATACTTGTTATCTCAAGTATCGGATATCAAAAAGCAGAAATAAAAGTAGGCAACAATTCTTTTGCAAGAGTACAGTTAGAAGAAGATGCGACAACGCTCAGCGAAGTTGTTGCCGTCGGGTATGGCACGATGAGAAAAAGCGATTTAACTGGTTCTGTAGCTCAAATTTCAGGCGAGCGTTTACGTGAATCCATTGTTACCAATGCCGACCAAATATTACAAGGTCGTATCGCCGGTGTACAAGTACAATCCAATTCAGGAGCTCCCGGTGCGGCAACTTCAATTCGTATTCGAGGAACGGGTTCAATCAATTTGACAAATGAACCGCTTTATGTTGTTGATGGAATTCCTATGAGCGGCTCTGGTACNAGTGTAGCCGGTTTTGATTGGTCAGGCGGTTCCAATGGACAAAATAAAGTCAATCCCTTAGCATTTCTTAATCCGAGCGACATCCTTAGTATGGATGTACTTAAAGATGCGTCAGCAACAGCAATTTATGGCGCCGCCGGTGCAAATGGCGTGGTAATCATTACCACCAAACGTGGACAAGAAGGACGGAGCAATATTATTTACGATGGTTACGTTGGAGTTCAAACAAGACCAGGCAAATATAATATGATGAATCTACCGGAGTATGCTACCTATCAAAAACAATTGGTAGACGAAGGATTTATCGCTAAAAACAACATTGATCAGGCATATTTAGACCCATCTTTACTTGGACCCGGCACCGATTGGCAAGATGCTGTCACAAAAACAGCGTGGATGCAAAATCACAACATTACAATGTTGGGAGGAACTGACAAATTACAGTATTCTACGTCACTTGGATACACAAAACAAGACGGAACTGTTATAAACTCTAATTTTGAGCGTTATTCCGGAAGATTAAATATTGACAATCAATTTAACAAATGGGTAAAAATAGGAGGTTCATTAGCATATAGCCGCACAAGTGAAAACATCATAAACAACGATGGTATCAATGGTGTAATTTTTCAAGCTGCGCTGATGATGCCAAGTGTACCTATTTATGATTTTGATGGAAATTATGCCGGACCCGAAACGGTAAACAGCTCATCTATTTATAATCCGGTGGCACTCACAAAAGAAATGAAAAATTCATTAACTCGTGACAGGGTTATCGGAAATATATACGCCTCTTTAGATATAAACAATTGGATAAACTTCCGCTCAGATTTCAGCACCGATATAAACAATTCCGTAAATAAAGGTTTTAAACCTACTTACAACTACGGTCTATTACAGAACAATAACGCTTCCATTATGCAAATGGAATCACATGGTATGTATTGGAATTGGAAAAATTATTTTACAATTACGAAAAAAATCGGTACTGTACACAGTTTCAATTTAATGTTAGGTCAAGAAGCTGCTAAAAATTCTTGGGAAAGTCAACAATGGATTAAAGATAATTTATCAACCAATATAATTCAAGTGATGACAAAAGACGGTAAATTCGTATCAAACTCCGGGAATAAATCCAGTAAAAACAATGCATCGTTTTTTGGCAGATTAAACTATAATTTTTCCGACTATCTGCTACTTACTTCCACATTGCGTGCAGACGGCTCATCTGTATTTGGAGCAAATCATCAATGGGGTTATTTCCCGTCTTTCGCAGCAGCATTCCGCGCTTCGGAATTCCTGAAAAAATATGAATGGCTATCTAATCTTAAAATTCGTTATGGCTGGGGAATGAACGGCAATTCAAATATTAATAATTACGAATATGGTTCAACAATGACTGCTATTCCCACCTCTTTTGGCACAGCATACAGAATGTATAACAATGCCAACCCGGACTTGAAATGGGAAGCATCTTTGCAACATAATCTCGGCATAGATTTAGGGCTTTATAATGGAAGAATTAATTTAACAATCGATACCTATTACAAAACTTCCAAAGATTTGTTATTGCGCCCATCCGTATCACCTGTTCTCGGCGGTTCTTCTTATATTGACATCGTTACACCAATGATGAATATTGGAAATATAGAAAATAAAGGAATTGAAATATCATTAAACACACACAATATACAGTCTAAAGATTTTAATTGGCAATCCAATTTTGTATTCTCTTTAAACAGAAATAAAGTACTTGAACTGGATAATTTAAATACTCCTTTTTATGGTAAAATTGATTGGTACGCAGGTTTTCAAACAGTTTCACAAGTTGCAGTAGGACAACCTATTGGTGTTTTTTATGGATACCAAACAGATGGGCTTTACAAAAATGCTGAAGATTTACGTAATTCCGCTCGCCCCGAAGGAGTTACAATTAACAGAACTACAGGCTCTTGGGTAGGCGATATTAAATTTGTAGATCAAAAAACGGAAGACACGAATGGAGATGGAATCGCAGATGCTCCAGATGGAGTAATAAACGAAAAAGACCAAGTCTTCATCGGAGATCCTAATCCAGATTTTACTTTTGGATTTACAAATACATTTACTTATAAAAATTGGGAATTAGGAATAGGACTAAACGGTTCATACGGAGCAGATATATTAAATTATGTAAGAGTTAAAACAGAAGGTTTAGTGAGTCAATGGGATAATCAAGCCGAAACAGTACTCAATCGCGCTCATTTGGCTTATACAAATCCTAATGATCCTGATATTACGACAAATGTGGATAATTCTTACTTGACAAATCCGGATGCAACAATACCAAGATGGAGCAATAGCGATATGAATGGTAATAACCGTATGAGCGACCGCTGGATAGAGGATGGAAGTTATTTAAGAATTCAAAATATTTCATTGGCATATAATTTATCCAACAAAACTTTAAAGCGTTATGGAGTTCAAAACTGCAAAATATATGTAAACGCTCAAAATGTATACACATTCAGTAATTACTCGGGATTGGATCCGGAAATAGGCGCTTATAATCAAGGGGCTAACTTCTTATATAACACAGACACGGGGCGTTATCCCACACCGCGTATATACACATTCGGAGTTAAATTAACTTTTTAATTGACAAAAAATATGAAAAGCATAAAAAATATAATTAAAACAGCCATTCTGTTTGGAGTATTATTTTTCACAACTTCATGTCAAGATTGGCTTACCGTAATACCTGAAGATTCCCAGGTACTGGAAACTTATTACACCTCTGAAAGCGCCATTAATGCTAATACCGCTTCTCTCTACGCTGGTGTAACTTGGCAAGATTTCGATATGAACTTTATGTGGATGGCAGGAGATGAACTTGCAGGAGATTTATTTTATACTTATGATCAAGAAGGACACTTCTATTATATGACCTTTCAAAACGGCAATACTTTTCTTACACAAGGTTGGAATGGTCTATATCGCGTAGTTTCCTATTGTAACAACATCATTAATGGTATGCCAACCGCTGCCAGAGAAAACGGAATTTCTGAAACAATTATTAACAGAGCTTTAGCCGAAGCTCATTGCATTCGCGGAATTGCTTACTATTTTCTTACAGAATATTGGGGAGATGTGCCTATTGTTACCGACAATAATATGTCAGGAAAAGATGTTGTGCGCCATAAACAAGCCAGTGTATATGAATTCATTCGCCGTGATTTGGAATTTGCAAAAGATAACTTATCCACAACTTCATTTCAAACCGGGCGTTGCAATAAATGGACCGCAGAAGGTATGTTGGCAAAATTACATTTAACAATGGCTTCGCATTTAGATGACGCTAACTCCGCCGATAATTTTGCAAAGGCAAAAGAATACGCTGTAGATGTAATAAACAAGAGCGGATTAAAACTATACGGCGATTTAAGCACAATGTTCTATCCTGCAGCAAATAATAATGAAGAAAGTTTGTTCGCGATTCAATGTACTCAAGACGGTTACGGTTATGGAAACAGCAGGAATATATCCCAGTCACGTAATTCGCTAATCACATTGGGAGCATCCTGGGGAGCAGGAAAAGGACCCACATTGAGTCTACAAGAAAGTTTTGAATCCGGAGATTTGAGACGCGCACTTACCTATATGCAAAATGGCGATTCTTACAGTAATTTAGCCGGAGGAGGATATACATATAAAAATTATTCTTCCGATGGGAAAACTGAAACTCCAAATGAAATGCTTGCCCACGTCAGGAAATACATCATAGGAGGAAACGCTGACTGTGGTGGAGTTGCAGGAGCCACAAATCAAGATGCAGGAAACAATATCTATCTTTTACGTTTAGCAGATGTTTATCTCTGTTATGTTGAAGCCTGCATAGGTTCTGAAAGTTCTACAACGGATGCGTTGGCTTTGAACGTTTTCAAACAGATTCGTACACGCGCCGGTTTGTTGAGTGATAATATTTCCTCTATAACATACACACAACTAATTAAAGAACGCCGCGTAGAATTCGCTTTTGAAAGTATTAACTTTTTCGACATAAAAAGAATGAGCTACAGAAGTAAAAGCAGTGCCATTACATATTTAAATAATATGCATAGAGAACGTCAGTACATAGCTAATTCTGAATATACCATAGAAGAACGCAACGCTGCAAATGCGCATCATGGAGGTTTTGTTTCTATAACTCCTCAGGACGACCCAAACGGAAAAGGTTCTATATTTTACATAAACCCTACTCCTCCTACCATTACATTTAGTGAGCAAAATTTATATATGCCTATACCTGCCGAAACAATCACAAAAACCCCGAACATAATGAATGAGCCGGTAGATTATCAATTCTAAGAATATCAAAACCATAAAAAATATGAAAAAATATATTTATAAAATATGCGCCTTGCTTTTTGCGATAAACATATTATTCGCTTGTGAAGACGCCCCATCAAGATTTGACGGTTATGACGGAGGAAAACCGGTTGTTCGCTACATTCGTCCCTGTGATGCTACCACATCTGATTCCTTATTATCAAGCGCTTATTTGGGAAATCAAATCGCCATCATTGGAGATGAATTAGCTGGTGTAAACGCCATTTATTTTAACGATCAGAAAGCCGTTTTAAATCCGGAATATGTCACTGATAAAAGCATAATAGTAACCATTCCAAATGGAATTCCAAGTATAAAGCAAGATATTATTAAACTTTGCACCAATAAAGATACGGTTTTATACAATTTTGAAACCAAAGTACCTGCGCCTGCCATAAATTCTATGGATTTTGAATATGCGGCGGAAGGCGCAACTACGATTATTCATGGACTTTACTTTGTAAATGACGGTGGAAGCCCACTTGAAGTTTATTTTACAAATAACTTGAAAGCCGAAATTATAAGCTCAGATTTGAACAATATTAGCATAAAAATACCCACCGGCGCTCAACCCGGGCCTATAACTGTAAAATCTGTTTACGGTTCAACAGTGAGCACTCTTTGGTATAAAGATAATCGTAATATTATCGCAAACTTTAATCCGAACAATTATCCTGATTATAATTATTTTTTTGGCTGGCACGGCGCAAGCGGTGTTTCGGATGTTGATGGCATTAATGGATATTACCTGAAAATAAATGGTGATGCAAACGAATTGACAAATGACTCTTGGGACGATGGTTTCCTTAGTTGGGAAAAATGGACTTATTTACCAACTGATCCTGATTTCTTCGATGCAAATAAAATAAGTAAATACGTATGTAAATTTGAAGTAAAAGTTATTGGAACTTGGTCTTGCAAAGCCTTGCAAATAATTTTTACCGGAGCAAGCGACGTAATGTTGAACTGGCAAAATGGAAACGGTTTGACTTATAATTCCAAATATGGAGCAGCAAATGGTTATGTTTCTGATTCGGAATTTCCTCGAGCACTATGGCAGCCCTGGGCTACCACAGAGGATAAAACTTTTGAAACAGACCAATGGATGACTGTTTCTATTCCGATGAGTGATTTTACATATAACGCGAGCGGTGCAAAATTAGCAGCGCCCAATGGCGGCGGACATTATTCAGGCATCACTATTTTCCTTAATGGCGGAGGCGTAACGGGAACTTCTTGCAATACAACCATGTATATAGACAACTTACGTATTGTAGAAAAATGATTAATTTATAAAAATAAGCATTATGAAATCATATAAAATATTGAATATATGTATAATGGTGATTGCCGTAACATTCGCCATAAATTTCACTTCCTGTAGCGAAGATGACGTAGAGACTAACGCCGTTATTCTCGAAGCTTACGGTCCGAGTCCTGCCCTTAGAGGTGGAGAGTTAACTTTTATCGGTAAAAATTTGGATAAAGTTACCAAAGTAATTTTGCCCGATGGCATCGAAATTACGGATGGGATTGAAATTGTGAGCAAAGAAAAAATCAAGGTAACCATCCCTCAAGACACAAAAATTGGTTACGTAAAATTAATTTATGACGGAGATAAAGAGCTGGTTACAAAAACAAAATTGACTTTTACAGAACCAATCAAACTGACCAAAATGTCACCTTCACCCATTAAAGCAGGACAAACTTTAACATTAGAAGGAGATTATTTGAATCTTATCCAACGGATAATTTTTTCAAAAGATGTTTCGGTTGATTGTAAAAATTTCACAAAATGGGAACGATATAAAATAGAATTGGTATTGCCTGCTGAAGCTCAAACCGGTATCATTATTTTGGCTGACACAGCAGAAATTCCTATTGAATTAAAATCTGAAACAGAACTTCAAGTTGTGTTACCTTCAGTTACAAATACAGCTAATTTGAACAATAAAAAACCGGGAGATTTAATTGAAATTGAAGGCCAAAATCTTGATTTGGTAGTTGATGTACAACTTCCAAGTGGAGCATCGGTTCCATTTGCGGTTAATAATAACAAGATTAGCTTTACCTTACCCGAAGGCGTTACTGATGGAGCGGTAGTTATGATTCCTGCATCAGGCGTAAAAGTTGCTATTGCAAACCTGGGTATTGCTGTTCCATCAGAATTACAGGTAATACCAAACACAGGATTGCGTGGAAATGATGTAATTACGATAAAAGGTGTTAATATGGATTTAGTTACTTCTGTATTATTTACCGGAGTTGATGCAGCAGTACAACCAACGTCTAAAAGCGCTACGGAAATTAAAGTAACTATGCCGGAATTAGCAAAATCAGGTGATGTTACATTAAATACTGCAAGTGGAAAAACCGTTGTTGTAACAATTGAAACAGAGAAACCTGAATTATTATCTTATAATCCGAATCCGGTTTCGGCTGGTACCGACTTAACAATCACAGGACATAATCTGGATTTAATTAAATCCTTGACTTTTGCGGGAGATACTAAAGTAAACGTTACGGCAACAGATGCATCAACATTAGTTGTTACTGTTCCTACTTCTGCTGAAACTGGCACCATTACAGCTACTATGATAAATGGGGAAACCGTTGTATTCTCAAGTTTAACTGTAGATAAGCCCGTTTGTGCTTATATTCCTGTTATGCCCGATGGTGAAATAAAAGGAGGTAAGTTATTTATTGTAACTATTGCAAATGAAGATAAATTGACAGGAGTAAAACTCAACGGACAAACTATTAACTATGTATTGGATGGCACTCAATTGTACATCGGAATTCCATCAAATGCTTATGGAGTATGCACTTTGAAATTAGTATCCTCTAATGGTGAAATCGATTATGTTATCAATGTTATCCCGGGCGGAAATATAGAAACTGTTATTTGGGAAGGACCACTCGAAATCACATGGAATGATGGAGGACGCGTAATGATTCCTATCGATAAATTTGCGGGAGTTACTGCCGGAACATATCTTAAATTATACTTCCAGCAAAAAGATGCGTGGGGACAAGCTCAAATCAATAATGGAAATTGGAGTGTAATACCATTTGCAGAATTAGGTAACGATGGATATATTAAAACAGATACTTATGGTGACAAATCGGTAACTTCCCAAGAGCTTAAATTGACTCAGTCTGTGTTAGACAATATCCGAAATAACGCTTCCTATGGCAATGCCATTATTATTCAGGGACAAGAATGGATATTCTCAAAAGCTACTCTTGTTACTAAGGCAAAGATTTCGGAAGTTATTTATACAGGTCCTACAGATGCGGGAAACTGGTCGGGATATGCACAAATATCAGCCGATAAATTCGCCAATGTTGCTGTAGGAAATATAATCCACGTTAAAACATCTAATGTAGCTTCCGATGCTCAAGGGTCATTTAAAGATGGTGTAACTTGGACACAAATAGCCGAAGGAACCGAATACTTTACAATTACAGGAGATTTTGAATTGGAAGTAACCGCAAGTATTCAATCTAAACTTAAATCCAGTGGATTGGTCGTTGGTGGTAAAAACTACATCATCGAATCGGTTTCTATCATAAAAGAGATGTAAAAATATCTGGATATTATTCAAAAGGGACGTTCCCTTAAAAAAGGAACGTTTCTTTTTTTCCTNAAACCATATGAAACAAAAAATCCTACTGTTGTTTGTTTTTGTTCTGTTCATTGCTTGCAAGGACAGTTCTCCGTCTAATCCGGTCAGCAATCCTCCAAAATTAGTAAGCTCAACTCCGGAGAACAATGCTACCAATATTGCTGCTCAAGATTTTTCAATCAATCTTCTTTTTGATATGAATGTAACTTGTCCTGCAACCGGACATAATAAAGTTACGATAAATGATGCAAGCATTGGCAAAATAGAAGCAAATTTAAAAAATGTAACTATTGCAATAAGCGGGTTACAAAAAGATAAAACTTATACACTTACTATTCCCAAAGATATAATATTTAGCCCGGCAAAAGTAGGAAACGAAGAAATTAAAATTACTTTCACTACCGAAAAAGACATTAATAGTGGAGAAATCACAGCGAATCTCTGTGTAGAAAATCCTTCATCCGAAGCACAAAACGTGTATAATTTCTTACGAAATAATTTCGGAACAAAAATCGTATCAGGAACAATGGCAAACGTCAATTGGAATACAAACGAAGCGGAATGGGTATATAAACACACAGGAAAATACCCTGTTCTTAATTGTTTCGACTATGTTCATTTATATGCTTCTCCTGCAAACTGGATTGATTATTCAAACACAACTGTTGTTGAAAATTGGTGGAACGCAAACGGTCTAGTTGCTGCAATGTGGCACTGGAATGTACCTGTTTCTGAAGGTAGTTCCACCTATAATTTTTACTCTTCTAACAACACATTTAGCGTTACCAATGCCACAATAGAAGGAACTTATGAAAACACGGTGGTAAAAACTGATCTGGAAAAAATTGCCAATTATCTTCTTTTATTGAAAAATAAAAATATCCCTGTAATTTGGCGACCNTTACANGAAGCATCNGGTGGTTGGTTTTGGTGGGGAGCAAAAGGAGCCGAGTCTTTTAAAAAACTCTGGATAATGATGTTCGACACTTTCCAAGCAAAGGGTTTAAATAATCTAATTTGGGTTTGGACATCTCAAACAAATGATAACAGTTGGTATCCCGGTGATCAATACGTAGATATTATAGGTTGTGATGAATATGACAAAACTGATTTAACAGTTTTGAAAACCGATTATAATTGGTTACGACAAACTTATCCTAATAAGATAATTACACTGTCTGAATTCGGGAATATATCGGGCGTAACCGAGCAATGGAACGCCGGAATTAAATGGTCGTGGATGATGCCTTGGTATGATTATGACAGAACTTCAAACACGACATCAAGCGCTTTTAACGAAACAGCTCATCAGTTTGCTGACATTTCATACTGGAACGCAGCATTAACCAATGAAAGTGTTATTACCCGTGATGAAATGCCATCTTTAAAATAGAAAAATTATGAATAAAAAATCAATTTATATTGTAGCTTTTACAATTATAATAATTTCATTATCTGCATCTTGTAAAACAAAATCAAATACAAATAGCGAAGACAAAAAAGGTATTAAAGTAACTGAAGAAACAGAAAATCTTTTGAAAAATCTTAAAACTATTTCTGAAAACGGTTTTATGTTCGGACATCAAGATGATCCGATATATGGAATTGGCTGGATTGGAGACACCGACCGCTCCGATGTTAAAAGNGTTGTAGGTGATTATCCGGCTGTAATGGGTTTTGACCTGAGTAAGATAGAAATTAGCACACCAAACAATATTGATAAAGTTCCATTCGATAAAATGCGGGAAGAGATTATCAAACAATATAATCGGGGTGGAATGATAACCATAAGTTGGCATATGAATAATCCGTTGACAGATGGTGATGCTTGGGATGTAAAAACTCCGGGAGTAGTAAAAGCAATAATCAATGATGCTGAAACTCACAAAAAATTTATAAGTTGGTTGAAAAAAGGTGCAGATTTCATTAAAACATTAAAAACCGATGACGGAACAAAAATCCCAATTCTGTTTCGTCCCTGGCACGAACATACCGGAANTTGGTTTTGGTGGGGACAAGATAACTGCACTANNGAAGAGTACATACAATTATGGAAAATTACCCGTGATTACTTTGAAAAAGAAGGACTAAACAATTTACTTTGGGCATATTCTCCAAGTTCAAAAGGAATGGACAAGCTGTATCTGGAACGTTATCCCGGTGATAATTACGTAGACCTGTTAGGTTTCGATGCATATCATTATGTTTCTGAAAATGAAAATGGAAAAGAAAATTTCACAAAAGAAATGGACGGTATGCTAACCTATCTTACTCAACTAAAANAAGAAAAAAACAAGCCGATTGCAGTTACTGAAACCGGATTGGAAGCATTACCCATAAGTGATTGGTGGACAAATGTATTATATCCCATTATTGAAAAATACCCGATAAGCTACGTTTTGGTATGGAGAAATGCTTTTGACAAAACAAATCACTTTTATGCGCCATATCCCGGACAAAAATCGGCAGAAGATTTTATNAAATTTTANAATTATCCCAAAACACTTTTCTGTAAAGATATTCCTAATTTGTATAAATAATTAAACAATTTTTATATATGAATTCATTTCAAAAAAAAATAANAGAACTATCCAATAATCACGAAAAATTAGTAACAACTAAAAATCACCCCACCGAGAAAACCAACGGNTGGTATCAGCGATATAAAAATCCTATTCTTACCGCTGAACACACTCCTATTTTCTGGCGATACGATTTGGATGAAAAAACCAATCCGTTTTTAATGGAGCGTATAGGCGTAAATGCGGTAATGAACTCCGGAGCAATGAAATGGAAAGGGAAATATTTACTCGTTGCAAGGGTGGAAGGTGTTGATAGAAAATCGTTTTTCGCAATTGCAGAAAGTCCAAATGGGATTGATAATTTTCGTTTCTGGGATTATCCGATAACAATTCCCGATACNGATGANNCAACGACTAACATCTACGATATGCGGCTTACAGCNCACGAAGATGGATGGATTTATGGCGTNTTTTGCGCCGAAAGAAAAGATAAAAATGCTCCNAAAGGCGATTTATCGTCTGCCACAGCTTCTGCAGGCATTGTACGAACTATAGATTTAAAAACTTGGGAACGTCTTCCTGATTTGAAATCAAAAAGTCAGCAACGAAATGTGGTACTTCATCCCGAATTTGTAAACGGCAAATATGCTTTCTATACCCGTCCTCAAGATGGATTTATTGATGCGGGAAGTGGTGGAGGAATTGGATGGGCATTAGCGGAAGATATTACAAATGCCGTTATTACCGACGAAAAAATCATCGATCAACGTTATTATCACACCATAAAAGAAGTAAAAAACGGAGAAGGACCNCATCCTATTAANACCTCAAAAGGTTGGCTGCATTTGGCGCACGGAGTAAGAAATTGCGCTGCGGGATTAAGATATGTATTATATTTGTATATGACTTCGCTCGAAGACCCGACAAAATTGATTGCTTTGCCCGGCGGATATTTTATGGCTCCGGAACAGGAAGAACGCATCGGAGACGTTTCCAATGTGCTTTTCAGTAACGGATGGATTGCCGACGAGGATGGAACTGTGTTTATTTACTACGCTTCATCCGACACGCGTATGCACGTGGCAACTTCAACGGTGGAAAGATTAGTGGATTATTGCCTGAACACACCTCAAGACGGCTTAACCTCATTTGCATCGGTAGAAACATTGAAAAAATTAATTGATAAAAACCTGAAAAAATAGAAAAATGACTTTTGAAAAAATAAAATTAAAGGAAAAAATCGGCTATGGGTTTGGCGATGCCGCTTCATCTATGTTCTGGAAAATTTTCGGAATGTATTCTTTGTTTTTTTATACCGATGTTTTTGGAATTACCGCNGCNGCNGCAGGAACAATGTTTCTCGTTGCGCGTTTGTGGGACTCGTTTTTCGATGTTTTTGTAGGAATTTTAAGCGACAGAACCAAAAGTCGCTGGGGAAAATACCGTCCTTTTTTACTTTGGTTTGCCATTCCGTTTGCAGTAATGGGCGTTATCACTTTTTTCACGCCTAATTTTGCTCAAACCGGAAAATTAATTTACGCATACATCACTTATTCATTAATGATGATTGTGTATTCACTAATAAATGTGCCNTACGCATCGTTATTNGGNGCAATNACNCCAGATCCCACGCAAAGAAATTCACTTTCTTCGTATCGTATGTCGTTTGCGTTTATCGGGAGTTTTGTAACCTTTATGTTGCTTCAACCATTAATTGATTTTTTCTCAAAAACATTCGACACCGACCATCTTTCTCAAACAGCACAAGCAGTTGAAGCTACTGTAAGTACTTCGCCTGTNGGATGGGTTTTTGGAGTAGGAACAATTGGAATTATATGTGTGATTTTATTTTTCTTGTGTTTTAGCTGGACTAAAGAACGCGTAACTCAAATAGAAACAGAAACAAATATCTCGGTAAAACAAGATTTAAAAGGCTTACTACACAACGCTCCGTGGTGGATATTGGTTGCAACAGGTTTAGCGGCATTACTTTTCAATGCCATCCGCGACAGTGTTGCCATTTATTTTTTCAGAGATTATGTTCAGGTAAATTACAGAATGTTAGGAACCAATTGGGATATGACAACCATCTATTTCCTTGTAGGACAAGCGGCTAATTTAATTGGTGTTATGTTAGCTCCCTCTGTTTCAGCAAAATATGGTAAAAAAAGAACATATATGATTGCTATTTTAACGGCAGGAGTATTAAGTACCGCATTCTATTTTATTCCAAATAATATCACGTTGATATTGATTTTCCAATTTGTAATTTCCATTTTTGCAGGCTATGTTCTTCCTTTGCTTTGGTCAATGTTTGCCGATATTGTTGACCATCAGGAATTATTAACCGGACGTCGCGCAACAGGATTGATTTTCTCCTCTTCTTCGATGTCGCAAAAACTCGGTTGGGCTTTAGGAGCGGCGTTAAGCGGTTGGATTTTGGCTTTGTTTAAATATGTTCCCGATGCAATGCAACAATCATCTCAAACCATTTTTGGCGAACATATTATGATTACTTTAATACCCGCTATCTGTTGTTTGTTGGCTTTTATTGGTATGATGTTTTATCCGCTTTCAGATAAAAAAGTGAAAGAAATTACTGAAGAACTTAATATCAAACGCCAAAATGCAAACTAAAACACAAATATTGCGAAAAGAAGCAGAAGAAGTTCTTACAAACAACATTCTCCCCTATTGGATAAACAAAGTTATAGATAACAAAAACGGAGAATTTATCGGGAGAATTACAGGAAATGAAGAAATTATAACCGACGCCCCAAAAGGAGCCGTTTTAAACGCCCGTATTTTATGGACATATTCTGCGGCATATCGTTTATTAAAAAAAGAAGAATATCTGCACGCTGCAACTCGTGCAAAAAAATATCTGCTCAATTATTTTTACGATAATGAAAACGGCGGAATTTATTGGTTGATTGATTATAAAGGCAATCCCATTGAAACAAAAAAACAAATATACGCACAGGGCTTTGCTATTTACGGGTTAAGTGAATATTATCGCGCCACCGGCGATGAAGAAGCGCTTGAATATGCAAAAAAACTGTTTTATGATATTGAAAAATATAGTTTCGATAAAGAAAAAAATGGTTATTTGGAAGCCCTGACAAAGGACTGGAAACCTATTTCCGATATGCGTTTGAGTGATAAAGACGAGAACGTGGAAAAAACAATGAACACTCATTTGCATATTTTAGAACCATATACAAATTTATACCGGGTATGGAAGGACAAAATGCTGAAAAATCAATTGAAAAATCTGATTGAAATTTTTCTGGATAAAATTGTAAATTCCCAATCCTATCATTTAAATTTGTTTTTTGATGCAAACTGGAAAAATACAACCAAAATCATCTCTTTCGGACACGATATTGAAGGAACGTGGTTGCTCTATGAAGCAGCGTTGGTGTTGGAAGATAAAGAAATACTAAACAAAGTAAGAAAAGTTATTCCTAATATTTTAACGGCGTCATTGGAAGGTTTTCAACCGGATGGAAGTATGATTTACGAGAAAGAAATTGTATCGGGACACGAAGACCGCGAGAGGCATTGGTGGGTTCAAGCAGAAACTGTGGTAGGTTTAATAAATCATTATAAGTATTATTTCGATGAAAAATCGCTTGAAAAAGCTATTGAATGCTGGAATTTTATCAAAAACAACATTATTGATTATAAGAACGGCGAGTGGTTTTGGAGCGTGTATGACGATGGGAAAGTGAACCGCAAAGACGACAAAGCCGGAGTTTGGAAATGTCCGTATCATAACGGACGAATGTGTATGGAACTGATGGAACGTTTCGAAAAATAAAAGGTATTCAAATAATTAATTATTACCTGAAAAACTATGAAAATCTTCAAAGAAATACTTTTATTAATGTTTTTAACAGGCATTTTATCGTCATTTAAAGCGCCAAAAAATTCGCCTGTTGCATCAAACGGTAAATTGCAAGTCATCGGAACTCAATTATGCAATCAAAAAGGCGAGCCGATAATGCTTCGTGGTGCAAGTTTCGGATGGCATAATTTGTGGCCCCGTTTTTATAACAAAAAAGCTGTTGCCTGGCTTGTTTCCGATTGGAAATGCAATGTTGTTCGGGCTTCAATGGGTGTTGGTTTGGACGATTCTTACCTCGAAAACCCTGAATTTGCTGTAAAATGTATGACAAATGTGATTGGCGGAGCAATCACACAAGGAATTTATGTAATTATTGATTTTCACAGTCATAAATTACATACAGCCGAAGCCAAAACTTTTTTCACTCAAATGGCAAAAAAATACAAAAAAGCACCGAATATTATATACGAAATTTGGAATGAACCCGACTATTACACTTGGGAAGAAGTAAAAACGTATTCCGAAGAACTCATTTCCACTATTCGAGCTATTGATAAGGATAACATTATTTTGGTCGGTTCTCCGCATTGGGATCAGGACATTCATTTAGTGGCAGAAAATCCCATTCAAGGACAAAAAAATATTATGTACACGATGCATTTCTATGCCGGAACTCATAAACAATGGCTTCGTGACCGTACCGATGCCGCTATTGACAAAGGAATTCCAATTTTCATTTCAGAATGTGCCGGAATGGAAGCAACAGGCGACGGTCCTATTGATAAAGAAGAATGGAACGCTTTTCTAAATTGGATGGAAACAAAAAAACTCAGTTGGATTGTATGGTCTGTTTCAGATAAAAATGAAACTTGTTCGATGCTCATTCCACGNGCNTCTTCTTATGGAAATTGGACGGAAGACTTAATAAAACCGTGGGGANAAATTGCTCGTGAAAGTATTCGAAANGGAAACTTNCAAAACAAGAAATAAANAATTGACTATCAAAAAATNAATANAAAAGATGAAAAACAAAAATTTAATACTGATATTATTCCTTCTTATCGCCAATTCACTTTTTGCAAAAATAACTCTTCCCGAAATTTTAAGCGATAATATGGTTTTACAACAAAACACTTCCGTTAAACTTTGGGGAAAAGCCGGTTCAAATAGCATAGTCAAAATTCAATCCTCGTGGATGAAAATGACAATAACAGTTAAATCAGACAATAATGGTAACTGGTTGGCAAAAATTCAGACGCCGGAANCCACATTTACACCTCAGACACTTACTTTTTCCGATGGTGAAGTATTGACACTTAAAAATATTCTTATCGGTGAAGTGTGGCTTGCTTCCGGTCAAAGTAATATGGAAATGCCTCTAAATGGTTATTGGAACGCTCCTATTAAAGACGCCAACGAAACTATTACAAAATCAGGCAGAAATAAAGGAATTCGCTTCGCAACTGTTCCAAAAACGCCGGCTTATGAACCTCAGGAAACCGTACAAGGAAAATGGATGGAATGTAACCCAAACAACGCACNATGGTTTAGCGCAACTGCTTATCATTTTGCCCAAACAATGTATGATGTATTNGAAATTCCTGTAGGCATAATTGTGTGCAGTTGGGGCGGTTCGCGTGTTGAAAGTTGGACAAACCGTGAAATTTTAGAAACNTATCCCGATATNGATTTATCGAAAAANGGAATTGAAGCAGTTGAAGAATGGAAACGTCCGNTGCTNATGTACAACGGAATGTTGAAACCGCTTACAAATTACACCATCAAAGGTTTCATTTGGTATCAAGGCGAATCAAACGTNGGTCATAACGATGTNTACGCTCAACGCCTTGCNNCTATGGTAGAATTNTGGNGAANAAATTGGGAATTGGGAAATTTACCGTTTTATTATGCTGAACTTGCCCCTTGGATTTATGGAGACGGCGAAACCGGAACTTCCGGTGCACTTTTGCGTGAAGCACAGTTTAAAGCACAATTTATAATTCCAAACAGCGGAATGATTTCNACCAACGATTTGGTGGAAGAATANGAAAAAANNAANATNCANCCNCGAAANAAAANNGANGTAGGTAANCGNNTGGCTTATNTNGCNTTAAANCANACATANAATATAAAAGGAATTGCCGCTCACGGACCTGAATACAAATCGATGGAAATAAAAGAGGGAAAAATTATCGTTTCTTTCAATTATGCTGATGACGGTTTTAATAGAAATGTCGGCATCAACGGATTTGAAATTGCCGGAAACGACAAAGTTTTTCTGCCGGCAAATGTTGAGGTAAATTACGATAATAAAACCGTAATTCTTTCCAACGAAAAAATTCCTAATCCTGTCGCTGTACGTTATTGCTTTAAAAACTTTCAAATAGGAAATCTTTATAATACCCGTGAATTACCTGTCGTTCCTTTTAGAACGGATAATTTTTAATAGATATGAAAAAAATATTTTTCACCATACTTATTTTAGCATCTATGCAAATAAACACATCTGCAAAAGACAAAAACATACCTTTGTACAAAGACCCAAATGTTCCCATAGAAAAAAGAATGGAGGATTTGATAAAACGTATGACTTTAGAAGAAAAGGTGGGTCAAATGAACCAATTTGTAGGATTGGAACATATAAAATCGGCAATGNAAAATATGACTGAGGCGGAAATGAAAAATAATACNGCCAACGCATTTTATCCGGGTGTTTCTATTCAAAATGTAGAAGATATGGTAAAAAACGGATTGATTGGTTCTTTTTTACACGTACTAACACTTAAAGAAGCTAATTACATCCAATCTCTTGCAATGCAAAGCAAATTGCAAATTCCTGTTATTTTTGGAATTGACGCCATTCACGGCAATGCAAATGCACCGGATAATACTGTTTATCCTACAAATATAGGTTTAGCGTCTTCTTTTGACTTGGATATGGCGTATAAAATTGCTCGTGAAACGGCTCAAGAAATGCGTGCGATGAATATGCACTGGACATTTAATCCAAATGTGGAAGTTGCACGCGACCCGCGCTGGGGACGTGTAGGCGAAACGTATGGAGAAGATCCGTATTTGGTTTCACTTATGGGAGCGCAATCAGTAAAAGGTTATCAAGGAAATTTAAATGGAAAAGAAGACGTATTGGCTTGTATCAAACACTTTGTAGGCGGAAGCGAACCAATAAACGGCACAAACGGTTCTCCTGCAGATTTATCTGAAAGAACTATACGCGAAGTCTTTTTTCCGCCTTTCAAAGCCGGTGTAGAAGCGGGAGCAATGTCTTTAATGACGGCGCATAACGAATTGAACGGAATTCCTTGCCACGCAAACGAGTGGTTGATGACCGACGTTCTGCGCAAAGAATGGGGNTTCAAAGGTTTTATCGTCAGCGATTGGATGGACATAGAACATATTTATGATCTTCACGCAACTGCCGAAAATCTCAAAGAAGCTTTTTATCAATCCATAATNGCAGGAATGGACATGCATATGCACGGCATTCATTGGAANGAATTGGTTACCGAACTCGTAAAAGAAGGTCGTATTCCTGAATCGCGTATTGATGAATCGGTTCGGAGAATACTGGAAATCAAATTCCGNTTGGGATTNTTTGAAAANCCTTTTGCCGATGAAAAACAAACAATGAAAATTCGTTTGAGTGCGGAACATCGCGCAACAGCATTGGAAGCNGCTCGCAATGGTATTATTTTATTAAAAAACGAAAAAAATATTCTTCCNATCTCTTCCGATAANTANAAAAATATATTGGTTACGGGAATAAATGCCAATGATATCAATATTTTAGGAGATTGGAGNGCAGTTCAAAAAGATGAAAANGTGATTACAATTNTNAAAGGATTGAAAATGATTTCTCCCGAAACGAATTTTGAATTTGTTGACCAAGGTTGGGATCCGAGAAATATGAGTCGGGAAAAAGTAGATGAAGCGGCGCAAAAAGCGAAAAATTCGGATTTAAACATTGTTGTAGCGGGCGAATATATGATGCGCTTCCGTTGGACTGAACGTACCGGCGGCGAAGATACCGATCGTTCTGATATTGATTTGGTCGGGNTNCAAAATNATTTAATAGAAAAAATTACAGCNTCNGGAAAACCAACTATCCTTATTCTGGTTACAGGACGTCCGTTGGGAGTAGAAAAAGCTGAGGGAAAAGTTTCNGCNCTTATTCAAGCGTGGGAACCGGGAATGTATGGCGGACAAGCTGTTGCCGAAATTATTTACGGAAAAGTAAATCCAAGTGCAAAACTACCCATAACCATTCCGCGCAGCGTAGGGCAAACGCAAATGATTTACAATCATAAGCCCTCTCAGTATTTTCATCCGTACGTGGTTACTTCAAGCGAACCGCTTTATCCGTTTGGCTTCGGATTATCATACACCATTTATAAATATTCTAATCTTACACTTTCAAAAAACGAAATTTCGAAAGATGAAAATATAAACGTAAGTGTGGATGTAAGAAACACGGGTAGTAGAGATGGAGTTGAAATTGTACAACTTTATATTCGCGATAAATTCAGTCAAGTTACACGTCCTGTAAAAGAGTTGAAAGATTTTGCGCGTATCCCGTTAAAAGCAGGCGAAACAAAAACAGTTCGTTTCACTGTTACACCCGATAAATTGATGTTTTTGGATAAAAAACTAAATCCAATTATAGAAACCGGAGAATTTATTTTGATGGTAGGTTCCTCTTCCAAAGACGTGGATTTATTAACTCAGAATTTCTTTTTAAAATAAAACACAATGGTATTTGATTGTGTTGGAGTGCTTAGTTTTCGAAGTAAAAAGGTTTATTGATGTGAATCAATAAACCTTTTTTTCATTTGTTATTTACAATCCGGTGATTCTATTTTGTATTAGAGATTTTCTTTAAGACTTCATTTGTTTCTCGTATGATATTCAACGTACTTTTATCTGAAGAAAAAACAGAATTCAAACCTTGTTCTTCCTGTGCAGGATCGCCGGTGTAATCATCGCCTTTTTGCCAGTAAATATGAACTTTTGATGGATTTGCAAATCCTCCCCAACCCCAAAAATTTACTCCTGCAAAATATCCGCCTTCAGCAGCGTCTTTTTTGATAAAATTAAATACAAATTGATAATAACTGTCGCGAGAATTGGTAGAAGCATCTTTTGAGAACCTAAAATCATCGCGAGGAAATCCAAATTCTTCCAAAACAAGCGGTTTATTTAGTTTTTTGGCAATATTTAAATGCTCCTGAATGTATTTTTCAGTATTTTCTTTGGCAGCAGGAAGTTTTTCGCTCAATGAATCGGATTTTACCCATTTCCAATTATAGGGCCAAATATGCATATTCAGGTAATCAATATTTTTATCAGCGTGAATTTTCTCAAATAAGGTAATATCTCCTTCGCATCCCCATTTTCCTTCACTTCCTGAAGAAACCAAATGATTCGGGTCTAATGATTTTATCAACGCTGATACTTGCGACATCCACAAAGCAAAAGGGACTTTATTTTCATCGGAAAATGCACGCGGTTCATTTCCTATTTGCCATGACATAATTGCGGGGTCATCAATATATTTTTTATGCGTATATCTATTTTTACGGGTAATAATATTACGCACATGATTTGCAAACAAAGCTTTTGAACTATCGGAATTTACAAATTGGCTTACAAATGTCATATATTTTCCCCACCCATCAATAGCGGGAATAACGGCTTTGCCCGCTCCACTCCATTGTAAATACATAGAATATCCTCCACTCCACTCCCACGAATTATTGAGATACAAAACCGCATACATTTTTCTTGCGGCAAGTTCTTTCATCAAATAATCCAATCCATCTAAAATAGTATCGTTGTAAATTCCGGGTGATACTTGTAAAGTGGGTTCCACTCGGGTTTTTACGCCACGTTCTCCATCGGCGCCAACTAAAATACGCAGATTATCAATTCCTTGTTTTTTAAGGAAATCCAATTCCTTTTTCAATCGTTCTCTATTTCCTCCTTCTCCTTTTGATGCTAAAATTGCGCCGTACCAGAAATTTGTTCCTACATAATAATACGGTTCTCCGTTACGAACGAATTGACCGTTTTCCACTTTAATAAAATCCGAGTCGGTTGATTTTCCACAACCAACAAGCACAAATACAAAAAACGCCAATAATGAAATAAAAATACGGTTTTTTATGAGACTATTCATTTTGATTTATTTTACATTGAATTATTTCATGCAAATATAAAATATATTCGATACGTTTGAATGATATAATATTATCAAAAAGTTGTACTTATTTGACTTAATTCAGAATGCAAAGTTCTTTAAAAAAGTTATTGAACAAAACGCACATTTAATCGTTTTCTGTTTATTCTTACAATAATTAAAAATGATCATACTTCTTTCTCCCGCTAAAATTCAGAATTATAAACCGCAGAATCAAATTGCAGATTACACTCTTCCTCTTTTTATTTCAAAATCTGAGAAGGTGATTTCAAAGCTGAAAGAACTTTCTATTTCTGAAACCGCCAATCTGCTAAAAGTGAATTTTAAAATTGCGGAACAAGCTCACAATCATCATTTTAGTTGGAATAAAAATCACACGCTTGAAAATTCAAAACAAACGGCTTGGGTTTTTAACGGAGAAGCGTATAGGGGCTTGGACGTGAATACATTTTCAAAAGAAGATATTGATTACGCACAGCAACATTTAAGAATTTTATCGGGTTTATATGGTATGTTACGCCCGCTTGATTTATTACAACCATACCGTATGGATGTGGGAGATGAAACAAATGATTTTTTAGGAATAAATTTGTATCATTTTTGGGGAAAAGAGGTAAATAAGACACTCGCGGAAACAATTCAAAACTTAGAAGAGCCG
Organism: uncultured Paludibacter sp.; assembly: GCA_900498215.1. Classification (GTDB taxonomy): domain Bacteria; phylum Bacteroidota; class Bacteroidia; order Bacteroidales; family Paludibacteraceae; genus UPXZ01. Next base: position 861,065 of record LR026962.1, read on the forward strand.
AAAATCATCTTAAATTTAATGTCGAAAGAATATTCCAAACTGTTGAACAGGAAAAATTTCAACGCTAAAATAATTGATGTAGAATTTCTTGAATATCAGCCGGATACTGAAAAATATAAACCTATCGTGGTTTACATCAAAAAAGCGAGAGGAATGATGACACGCTTTGTAATAAAAAACAAAATTACCGAAGCCGAAGATTTAAAAGCATTTTCGGAAGAAGGTTATTGGTTTAACGAACAACTTTCTTCCGAAAACACCTTGGTATTTGTAAGATAGAAATTACATATCACCCCCTGGAGGTGGTGGTGGAGTTCCTCCACCTCTGTTTCCTGAAGGAGGTCTGCCTCCACCATCTCTTCTCCATCTTCTTTCCATAGGATTTCCCATTTCTTCCGCCGGATTCACACTGTTTTTGCTTCCTTTGAATTTGTTTATTTTATACGTAAAACTCATCAAATAATAAGAAGGCAACGCATTTGTTTTACTGTATTGAACATAATTATCTCCTACTGACTGTGTAACGTTTTGACGCTCCTGAAGAATATCAACCGCCTTGAAAGAAAGAACTCCTAAATTTTTAAATAAAGAAAAATCAAGCGATGCATTCCAAAGCCACTGATCTTCATTAAAATTGGAATAACCTCGTTGTGTTGTATAAATCAAGTCTGATGAAAAAGTTACTATTTTTGTTGGACGAAAAACAACGTTTGCACCGCCGTTCCAATCGTATGTTTGAGCCAAATTGGTTGTTAAATTATTTTTTGTATTCGAATAACGAAGTCCTCCTCTGATTCCAAAATCCATCATATCCTGGGTGTAACCCAGTGAAATATTTTCTGAAGCATTTAATGATTGCGTACTACTTAAATCACCGTATATTAAATTTGTTGCATCAACATTCGATACATTTTTTGAAGTATATCCGTATTGCTGGTTAAAACCAAAAGAAGCATTGTTGCTGAAATTAAAATACTTGAAAAAAGGAAGGTTGTACATTGTAAAAAGATTTACACGATATGGAATTTTTTCTCCATTTACTGTTTGAATGTATCTTTTCCCGGTTGTATCGTAAATGCTATTGTTTTCCAAATCGTTTTTTGTAGCGCGTCCCATTAATCCCACGTTAAATGACGAAAAGTTTTTGCTGCTGTAAGTAGAGAACATAAACCGTAAATTATGTTGAAATTCAGGTTTTAAATCGGGATTTCCTACTGTTTCGTTCATTAAATCGGCATTATTCTTTACCGGCTGCATCTGGCTTATTGAAGGTTGAGATGTTCTTCCACTGTAATCCATCCGTATAAACCGACGTCTTCCAAAATTATATTGAAAACGTGCGGTAGGAGCAAAATTTATCACTTTATTTTCTATGGGTGTTTCCGTGTTATCGCCATAAATTCTGGAGCTGAAAGTTTGTGAAGGTTCCGTTTTAAATCCAAGTAAAAGATTATAATTTTCTTCCATATAACGATAGTTTAATTCAAGCGCTTCGTTAAAAAACTTATTATTGAAGTTGTTGCTATACGCCGCATTAAATACATTGTAGTTATCGTTTCCATCATTGCCATAAATTTTTCTATCATTTTCACTAAAAACGCCATTCAAAGAAATAGATGTTTCTAAAAAATGTTTGTTTTTCCACAGCGGTTCTACATAAGATATGCGCAAACCTACGTTATTTTTATATGATTTTTCATCCACTTTTTGGTCAACAAGTGAAGTAGAATCTTGCGTTATTTTTTGGTTATAATTTTTTCCGTCTGTATTACTTTGAGATATACCGGAATTTATGTTTGTGGTTAATGTACGCCCTTTCTTAGGAAATTTGTGACTATAAATAAGGTTTAATCCTCCGCTAATTCCATAACTTTCACTGGAATTATCTGTATTTCCCCAACTGGTACTGTCATTTTGAGTTTTATATAAAAATCCTGATTTTGAATTTGAAAAAGAGCGTGTAAAACCAATATTTGGCTGAATAATTAAAGTATTTATGCTATCCGGATGCCATTCCGCTTCCAAACGAATATTTCCCTGATAATTATTTCTGTTGGAAGTATTATTTGAAACGGTAGTATAAGTTAAATCTTGCAAATAATTTTCACGGTGACTGTCAGATGTTTGTAAATTATCTGAGTGGTTAAAAGTAGCATCACCGCCTAAAACCATTTTTTTACTTACCGTACTGTTTAAGTTATATCCAAAATTCTGTGTTTCGGTAATTCCTGATGGCGAACCACCAAAACCCCCTCTTCCTCTTCCGCTTCGCATTGTATTTACGTTGTTTGCTCCCAAAGTGAAAGTAGAACGGGTATCACCATTCATAATGTTTAAAAAGCCATTGGAATCGTAACGAAAATCTTTATTTATATCTGCGCCGGCTCCAGCCATTATATTTCCAAAAACTCCCTGTTTTCTGTCCTTTTTGATGGTTAAATTGATAACACGTTCTGTATTATTGTCCTCAAATCCGGTGAGCTGTGCCATTTCCGACTTTTGATCTACCACTTGCACTTTGTCTATTAAATCTGCCGGAATATTTTTGGTGGACATTTGAACATCGCCTTGAAAGAACTTTTTACCATCTACAAGTATTTTCGTTACTTCTTGTCCGTTTACGGTAATAGTTCCATCTGTTGCAACCTGAACTCCGGGCATTTTTTTCAATAAATCTTCTACCACCGCATTTCTATCTGTTTTGAAAGCTTGAGCATTATATTCGAGCGTATCTTTTTTTACAATAACTTGTACCATTGTACCTTTTACTTCAACCTCATTCAGCGTCTTTACATCTTCTTCCACTGAAATCGTACCCAAATCCATATCCTTGTCTTGAACAGATATTTTTCTATCATTATTTATGTATCCGATAGAGCTTACCGACAAAATATAACTTCCGGATTTTATATTATTCATTATGAACTTCCCATTTGTATCAGTACGTGTTCCGCTCACAAGCGACGAATCTTTTAAGGTAATCAATCTTACCGTTGCAAGTTCCATCGGATTACCTGTTTTTTTTTCTTTTACATTTCCTTGTATGGAATATTGCGCTGATAATGAGAATATTGAAAGAAAAGTAAATAATAATAAGTTTAGTCTTTTCATATGTTTTTAGTGTTATTTAAATATCCGCTTCTTTTACTGACTGAAAAGTTCATAAAAAGTTTAAATTGAAAACATTTTTTTTCGTGATTTTGTTATATAATAAAACCGATACTATTTAAATTAATTCTAAATTAAATCATTATGAAAAAAATAAGATTTCTATTTATTTTACTTTCTATTAATTATTTATCTGCGTTTGGTCAATTCACTTTACCACCTCTACCCTATTCCTATGGAGCATTAGAACCTTACATTGACAGTACTACAATGCGCATTCATTACACTGCGCATCACGCGGCTTATGTAAATAACCTGAACAAAGCGCTTGAAAATTATCCGGATTTACAGAAAAAGGACATCATTACTTTACTCCGAAACATTACAACTTTGCCTAAAGAAATTCAAACAGCTGTAAGAAATAATGGCGGCGGATATTACAATCACTCCCTTTTTTGGACTATGCTTGCTCCGGCAGGAACTACAAAAATGAACACCGAACTGGAAAAAGCATTTATAACCAACTTTGGAAGCGTAGAAAAATTCAAAGAGCTTTTTGAAAAAGAAGCAACCAGTCGTTTTGGTTCCGGATGGGTTTGGTTGGTTAAAACAAAGGAAGGAAAATTAGAAATTGTCTCCACACCTAATCAAGATAATATGTATATGCCGTTTAATAAAATAAAAGGAAAACCTATTTTGGCATTAGATGTTTGGGAACATGCATATTATCTGAAATATCAATCGAAACGCGCTGCATATGCAAAGGCGTTTTGGAATGTAGTAAATTGGCAAAAAGTAGCAGAATTATATCAATAAAAAACATTTCTAAATAAAAATAAATATTACTTTTGTAGTAAACTAAAAAACAATAAAGTAATATGAAACTAAGAGTAAAATTTTTTACGCTATTAGCAAGTCTTCTGCTAGCAAGTAATTCGAGCTTATTTTCACAATCAGATCAATATGTGGGAATTGAATGCGGTTTTGGCTCTTCTATAGACAAAATAAATCAAACAGCCGTCGGAATCAGTTATGAAAACAGATTTACAAACCATTTTGGTGTTGAAAGCGGAATTTTTAGTAGAAACAGTTTTACATCCGATTATAAATACAGACATTTAGAAATTCCTGTTTCTATAAAATTTTATTCGAAAGCATTTAATTTAAGCGCGGGAATAAACAGTGGACTTTTTACGGGTGCAAAATCATACTCCGATGGAGAAACTTTAAGTTGGAATAAACCATTTAATTTTGACGTTTTGGTAAAATTAAGTCATGATTTTGATGTTTCATCTGCGTTTACACTCGAACCGGAAATTATCTGTATACCTGTTACGACATCGAAAGTAAATAATTCTGTAGGGTTTGGCGTTGGTATAAAATTGAAATATTTATTGTAGAAATGTTTATTATAAATTAAAAACCGTCCGATTCTTAATAGATCCGGACGGTTTTTTTATCATATAGATTTTGTTTTTTATTTACTTTTTAGGTATATACCAATTTTGACGTGTCATTAATTTGCTTTTAATAGTCGCCATGTTGACAGTATGTTTTGATGCTACTTTATCTGCTAAATATGCATTATCATTTCTATGAATTGCAAAACGCATTAAGTCCTGAAAACGATTACCCTCAAATGCAGTTTCGAGCGCCAATTCTTCTTGAATTTTATCTTCAACAAATAAAATAGAATCGGTTTTATTATTTAATTTAGGAATAATGTAATATGTGGTATCCTCGTCAACATTTCCTAAGCCACGCATTCTAATGCCAATATTGTCTGTAAAATATATACTTGTAAAATCCATATAACTTGGAGCTACATACGTTGTATCATATTTTATTGAATCTTGCGTAGGATCCAATTTCGATTTTATTACGGTCGTCAAAATATCGCCCATTATTAATTCTTTTCTGGGCACTATTCTTGTATTAAACAAATTTGCGTTATTCAAACCATTTTTTAATACTGCAAAAGCAGTATTAATTTTACCTAATCTGTTCAACGCTTCGGCATAACGTAAATAAAGCAATGCTACTCTATAAACCATTACTTGCTTTGCCACTTTGTAAGCATTTGTTGAGGATGTTTGCAACGGATTCATTAGAATATATTTGTAGATATAAAAGTCTTTCATCTCGGGTTTGAAAACATCTACATAATAAACTAAATTATCATTATTCACAGAGTATAATTTTCTTGTATCGCCTAATGTGTCCAATGTTGCCGAATGATAATACATTTGCGAATTCCAATTATTTAATGCAACGGCAGAAGGAATAAGCGTTTTATTTCTGGTTAAACTATCTAAATCAAATACTTGCCCATATTCATTGGTTGCCGCTATATCTGTGATATGTTCAGAGGAGCCCGAAACAAATAAAGCATCCCAACCTCCTCCCCAGAAAGTAAATGAATTGTTAAAGGCATTGTTTTGCACAGTACGAGTTGTTTTAAACACATTGTCTCTAATCATAAAACCATTCTTATATATTAAATCGTAATATTCTTTGGCTGCATTTTCATAATCACCAGACCATAAATATAAATCTCCCAACAAAAATCGGATAGGAAAATAAGAAAAGTTTGTGTTATAGTCACGGAGCGTTCCTAATTTGGGCTCTTCTACGTCTTTATATGGTTTAATGTCATCTATCAAAATAGGAATAAGTTCTTCCAATGTTTTACCCGGTTGATTTTGAATTGCTTCTGCATCTGGAAGTGTAAGAATAGGTTGTTCATAATACACAGCAGAGCCAAAATTCAATGCCAGTTGCATATAAGTCCAAGCTCTGATAGCTTTACAAGCTGCATATTCTCTTAACATTACTTTCTTGGGTCCTTTTACTATAGAAGTATCTATATTATGGATGATGTAATTGCAATTATTAATAACAGAGTAATAATCTCTGGCGTTTGCATAAGGATTATTAGGTGTAGAAACATTAAAATCGTTTATTTCTTTTAGATATAAACTTGATTTATCTGTTAAATCCATTAAATCTCCTCTTACTTCACCTAAAATTACGTAGCTTTCCGCTAATTTTTCTAACTGTGAAAAAACACCAAACATAGAATATAGTGTATCATTTGCTGAAGTAAATTGATATTCATCGGGAAAAACCTGTCTATCAGAATCCACATCCAACAATTTATCACATCCTACAAATAAAAAGGAAGATAAAAACAGAAGTGTTATTATTTTATTTATTTTTTTCATAATGCTAATATCATTAATTTTATAAAACTTGACTGAAACTTGTAACTGTGATTATAAGTTGAATTTAACTCCCAAATAGTAACTCTTTGTTAATGGAACCAAGCCAGCATCAATGCCTTGATAATAAACAGAGTTTTTTGCAGAAAATTCCGGATCTAATCCCAGATATTTAGTAAATGTTACCAAATTATTAGCTGATGCCCAAATAGTAAATCCTTCAATAAAATCACTTTTAATAGGTACATCATAAGAAAGTGTGATGTTTTTAAGCCGTAAATATGAACCATCTTCAATCCATCTGTCAGAAAAACGTGCATTTCCCATAGGATCGCCATAATATGCCTTAGGTTGATCTGTTACTTGACCTTCAGCAGTCCAACGTCTTAACATCGCGGTGGTTTGATTACTGAAATCCGAACCGGATTCTAACATTCTTCTCTGATAATTATAAACATCGTTCCCGTAAGAATAGGTAAATACCGTATTCAAAGTAAATCTTTTCACTGCAATTTTTGTAAATATCGTACCATAAATATCGGGATTTGGATCTCCGATAACTTGTTTATCTTTTTCATCAATTATACCGTCTTTTTCTACTTCCTCGAAGATGATATCTCCCGCTTTAAAGGAAGTGTAAGTTCCATCTGTATTTAATATTTTTAAATCTGCCGCTTCAGCTTCTGCATTCGTTGCAAAAACGCCGTTTGTTTTATATCCGTAAAAAACACTTGCCGATTGCCCTACTGATGTAAGAACTTCTCCACCATAAACCGACGTAGTGTAGCTACCATAAGGTAATGAAGTGATTTTATTTTTATAGTGTCCGACACTAAATCCAATTTCCCATTTTAAATTTGAAAGATTCAGCGCCCTCCAATTTAAAGATGCTTCGTATCCAGAGTTTGTTAATTTACCTCCGTTATCCCAATAATTGAGCAATCCTGAAACTTCAGGCAATGTTCTCATAACCAGCAGATTTGAGGTATAACTTTTAAATAAATCAAATGAAAGCGATAATCTATTATTGAGTAAATTCATATCCATTCCTACACTCGCTTTCCCTGTAGTTTCCCACTGAATTTTAGAATTCTCAATATTAGCGAGTACAAGACCATTTGCCCTATCCATAAATCGAACAGAAGTGAAATATGCCATTGATTCATAGTCTTTTATCCCATCATTTCCTGTCAATCCATATCCCATTCTTAATTTTAAGAAATCAATAAATTTAAGATTTTTCATAAATCTTTCCGATGATGCAATCCAACCTGCATATAACGATGGAAAAACAGCCCAACTATGCCCGAATAAAGAAAATCCGCCTTCCGTTTCTTTACCAAATCTGGAAGATCCATCTATACTTACAGTAGCTGTTGCAAAATACCTGTTGTCAAAATTATATTCAGCATTCAAATAGTTTGAAAGTGAATTTGTTCTGTTATTTATTCCGTTTACCTGTAAAAAACTAAGATCTTTATTTATCGTAGTGTTGCTGTTGTAGTTTGTATTGTGTCCCTCAGCATAATCCGCTTCATAGTAATTTGTTAAATAACGCCAACCCAATATGGTTCTTAAGTTGTGTAACCCATTAAAGTTTTTCACGTAAGTTAATCTTGTATCATCAAACACTGCTGTATTACGCATTACCTGACTGTTCACTTCGTTATGAGAATAGCCATTATATTCTGGTATGTAAATTACGGGAGTAAAATCTTGAGGTATAAATCTTCTTTCAGTAGTTTTATCCAAGCTGTAATCAAACATTGTACTTAATGATAAATCCTTTGTTATTTGATACGAAGGTAAAAAACCAAGATTAAATCGATTTTTTTTCATCCCGTTCACATCTTTATATTTTAAAATTGCTGTCGGATTTCCGATATTAAAACTATCGGTACTTGCATAATCAGTGGCAAGTTCACCAGTAGTTGTAAAACTATAAGGACTTAAAAATGGAGATTTTATTTTACTTAACCAAGTTACTGAAAGTGGTGAAATTCCGTCGTCAATATTTGTTCTTTCAACATGAGTAAATCCGATATTCAATTTCATTGTAAAATTTTTCATAAAATTAAAGTCGGCATTAAAACGAGAATTTATGCGGGAAAAATCAACCGTTTTAACCACGTCTTTATTCCCGGTATAGCCAAGTGAAAAATAATACATCGCTTTTTCATCTCCACCGGTTACACTAATATTATAATTTTGGGTTGATCCTTGCTGATATACTTCATCGTCCCAATTTGTATTATTGTGATACATATTATATATCATTTTATTGGAAGGATCGGTTTCCAAAAAATCAAATTTACTAATATCCCTGGGAGATACGCCTTTTGAACTTAATAATTCACTTGCATACGTTCTAAATTGTTCTCCATTCATCATAGGGAAACTGGAAGGTTGAGTTTTTATTCCGGTAAACATATTCAAACCAATTTTTGTTACCATTGATTTCCCGCGTTTGGTATTTATCAGAATTACTCCGTTTGATGCTTTGCTTCCGTAAATGGATGTAGCGTCTTTCAAAACCGTAATATTTTCAATATCATTCACATCTATATTATCCAATACATCAGAAAAAAATCCACTATGAACCGATTCGACATCATATAAACTATTCCAAATAACGCCGTCTACTACAAACAATGGTTGTGCATTAGCATTCAGTGAATTAATTCCTCTTATAAAAAGAGAAGAACCAATTCCTGCAATTCCTGAACGTGAAACTGAACGTACATTTCCACCTAACACATACATCATCTCATCAGCTGCTACCACATTTGTTTTACTTAAATCGTCCACGCTCTTTAATCCATAATTAATGGAAGAATTCCTTTTGGTACCGGTTATAACATCCACGTTTTTAAAATAGCTGCTAAATTGATTAGAATAAAGGTCAATAACAATTAAATCTCTTCCCCTTAAAGCAATTTCCGTAGTATTATAATCATAAGCAACAACCTGAAGGACATCCTTTAACGATTGTACTTTGATAGAAAACTTTCCGTCTTCATCAGTAACTGCCGATGATTTTTTATCTTGTAAACTAATTTGAGCTGCATTTATTGGCTTTTTTGTATGAGCATCACGTATCAACCCTTTAACTTCGATATTAAGCTTGTTCTCTGAAGAGTTTTGAGATGCTGCGGATAATGTAAAAAGCATCAAAACTAAGGGAATTATGCCTTTCAATTTTAAACAACTATGAATGTATCGGTTCATAAGTAATCGTTTATTTAAATATTTATTTATTTTCATTTTTCTGATGTTAAAATTCAATTCTATCACTGAACAGGTTCAAGAATTATACAATCAATCAATATATCTCTACTATATATTGTAGGATCCGTTCCTGTTTTTGCTGTAGCATTTTCAACTTTAAGAGAGAATTTGATTTGCTTTAAAATGTCATCCGTTGTATTTCCTTTAAATACTACATTACTATAAGGAAATTCAAAATTACTTGTTACCAATACTTTATCTAATTTTGTAGGATCAGTTATAAAAGTTGCTAGTGACGAAGAAGATGATTGTACATTATGATTTGCATCAACATATCCTGAAACCGATTTACCTTGACTATTTATATAATTCAAAGTAAACTTTACTTTGTATGGTCTCATATCATTAGGGTCCAGAATTTGTTTCGGTACAAATACACAATAAATATTATATTTTGCCGATAACGTAGAAGGTATTGGAAAGATTCCATAAAGTTTGGATAAACTGCTTAAAGATGCATCTTTAAGATATATATAATATCCGTGAGATATCGCATATCCTGTTCCTATACTTGAAAGAACACTTGCTGTATAGTTTGAAAGTGTAGCTCCATAATTACTATAATATTCTGTCTCCATTTTAAGCGGTTTATACCAGGAAGCTGTATCTGCTATATTTAGCTTATTTGAAGCAACATAAGCCAATCCGTTACTCAACGTTGTCATTTGGGTATTATCAAAAAGAGGAGTTGGATCATAGAAAGTAATATTGCCTGTTGAGGTTAATTTATTTTCACTTAAAGGCAGTGTTTTTTCACCTCTGAAAAATAAATTTTTAACCAAAGACCAGCATGTTGAAACTCGTTGTTGTGCAACGCCTCCGTCAGCGGGCAATGTCTTATAATAAGGCGAAATACGGTTATATAATTCACTCCAAGCTAAATTGTCCGGTAAAAATGCAGTGTAAATACTATCCTCCACATCTATTCTACCTAAATTATTTAACACAACATTATCAATTTTAAAGATAGAATCAACTAAAATACCGTTACTATCATAACTTGCAATGCTATCAAGTTTTCTTACAGATAATGAATTAATGTAGTCTTTTAATGAATCAAGTCCGGCTGTTTGATTAATAAATTCCCAAATATTCATTTTATACGGCGCATATCCACCTACGATGTGAAGAATACCATTAGCAGTTCCTAAATCGGCTGTAACAATCATTTCACTATTAAATATATATCCGTTAGTAGCTTTTTTGAATGAAAGAAGTTTTCCGTTTACCATTGGGATAATCATTGTAGTAACACCTGAAGTGGTATAAGAATATCTGGCGACGTGATTTTTTACAATTTCGAGCGACAATGTTGCATTATTAGGATCAATGCCGCTTAAAGCATCGTTCTCTGGAGCCCAAACCGTGAATACCTGAGAACTACTCAAGATTTTATCATATCCGGTAACCTGCAACATTTGAGTAAAAGTGCTTAAATTGTCTTTCGATTTTATATATTCATATAAATTCAAATCACTTTTAGCTGCTACTGACACATCGTTATAATGCTGATCCCACTCTTCATTGCAAGAAGTAAAAAATATAGCAAAAAGAAAGAGAAAGGCAAAAACCGAAGTTTCAAAATATTTTAATTTCATATTATTTATTTTTAATAATTTCTTTCAAATACCATTTCAATATATATCCTCACTTTCAAGCGCACTGGTAGGAACAAATTCGAGATAATCAAACATAAATTCCCCACCGCTTAATCCTTTTACTGTGAGTAAATGAGTGCTTGCTTCTTTGAATGTGTAAGTTCCTAAAATTTTTCTTAAAGCGGCATTACAATAACGTGCATTTTCACCATACGTCCATCCTGTTGTAATTACCTTAAAACAAGCCGGACCTTTCATATATCCTCTATTACGCATCATTTTGTCGTTTTCATATCCATTGACATCTGTAGTGGAAGAACCCGGCGTTTCATAACCAATGGATGCATCGGTGGCAAGAGTATTTAAATTCAAAGGAACTCCGGCAGGAACATTGTCAACATATAATTGGGCAACTCCACGTTTTCCATTGGTCAAATATCCAAACCTAATTTCGTATGTACCAGCAGGGACAGGCGGTGTAACAATAGTAAAGTCGTATAAATTACCGGAAGTTGCTCCTAAAAATATCTCATCAGATTCGTAATCCTGAAATTTATGATATCCCGCTAAATACCCAACAACGGTTTGTTCTGAAGAAGTTATTCTTTCAACATATCCACGTGGTAATTGATAATGCAGACTTGGGTCGTTATAATGATTAGGATCTGTATTTTGTAAATAGCGACTGCCGCGCATATTATTATTGGTTAATTCAGGGAAGAAACTTGCCGCATCAAAACGTAATCTTTTCGTAGATAGTTCCGTTTCAACATCCTTGCTATAAGCCAACATTCCGTCAATCTCGTGATAAACTCCGTTTGTCGCATCCTTATACACACCACCATTAATAATATTAATGGAAGTACCTGTTTCTCTGATATAATTGATAATATTTGTTTTATTTGCGGCTCTGTCTTTTTTAATTTCAATCAAGGTATTCGGACACATTGTTTCAATATATTCATACATATCTCTATTTTTTAACATGTGCCCCGTATCATACAAGTCTATTAATTGTGTTTCGCTTAATTGTTTATTTATTAGATGATATGCAATAAATCTATTCAAGCTATTCTTGCGATTGGTTATATCAGTAATACTGGCGTCTTCCGGATAAACTTTATCGTAAATTTCAGCCGCATATTCTTTCATTGATTCTATATCAGTAATTCCATTGTTATTCATCGTGGAATTACTTTCCATAAATACAGTATAACCATATTTACGTGTTAAAGGTATTTCCTGATAAAACCATTGATTAGCTTCCAATGGTGTCGTAATTAGACTTTTGTAAAGCGAAGGATCATAAGAATCATCTTTAGTCAATATTAATGAATCTGCCAATCCGGTTGAAATTAATGCGTTGTAGAACAATGAAAATTGTGTTTCATTTGAGATTGCTTCCACTATTCCTGCATGTGTGGGATTTATCACTTGATCAATTTTGTGCATCACTCCATTATGCAGAATAATGTCTTTTTCGATTATTTTTGAAGATGCATTCAGAACGGTAATTCCACTTTCATAAGAAACCGAAATGAATCGATCGCTCATGGTTTTTTCCGATTGGCGGCCAACAATAAAGTCAGCTTCTATGAGAGCTGCTCCGTTAATAATATGATCATAAGCGATTGTTTTCAATGAATCATAAGGAAAATCTGCCAAAGATTTTCTACCTTTCAGGGCATAGAAATTTTTCATTGCTGCATTGGAAGGTGCAAAGCAAGTATATGTTCCATAAGCATTCAAAAGTCCCATTACTTTTGTAGTATCAAGTAGTCTGACAAATTCTGAATAATCCGAAGAGTCATTTAGATATTCTCCTATCATTTTATCAGTAAATGTATAAAGGTGATCTCCAACATCGTCTGAATTACACGAAGTAAAAAGATAAGAAAAAAACGCTACAATTATTAAAATTGTAATAATGTGTTTTTTCAGTATTAAGGTTGAAATATTATTTTTCATAACTTATAATTTATTAATTATCTGTTTGAAGAGTTTGCTTCTTTATAATAAGGGTTTTGTACTAACTTAGGATTTGCCCTTAGCTCTGAATTTGATATGGGTAAATACAAAGCATCCAATACCGGAACACCCAAAGAAGCGCCAAAACCGGATGCTTTTCTATCCATATATGAATTTATTTCACTTGTATTGCCTTCTCTGCGTGCCATCCTCATCAAATCGAACCACCGTTTTCCTTCAAACAATAATTCTCTTTGACGCTCACGCAACACCAATTTTTCCATATCGCTTTGAGTAGGATAATTTGAAATGCTTAGTTCAGATTCCTCCTCATTTGAACGTAAATATACTTTATTTACCAGTGCCATCGCAGCATCCCAATTTGAAGAATTTGTGTTTGATAATTCAACATATGCTTCAGCTGCCATAAGCATTACATCCGAAAGACGATAGATAATCCAGTTTGCAGGATTACTGCGGAAAGCATAACCACTTCCTGTTTTAGCCGCGTTTTCCACACGTATTATCCCTGCATATTTAAAAATATAATAAGTTCCTCCATATTGCCAATATGAATCTTTTGCTCTTGTATCATTCTCGCTTTCAGTAATTGTTGTAGATACCTTATAATTAAACGGACTATATGTTCCTGTTGAATTCTGGGTAGCATAAAAGTCGTACGCTAATGAAGCAGGAAAACCAACAAATCCTAATGGTGTTCCCGAAATTCCGTACATTTTAGCCACGGCATCGTTATTTATTACGTTTTCTTCAAACTGCAATTCAAAAATACTTTCAGTGGAATTACCATAGTAAAAAATATGGCTGAATGTGTAAGGACCTGTTTCTAATTTTAATTTTGCATCATTCAGAACAATACCACAAGCATCTAAACATTGTTGATAATCTCCCTTCCATAAATAAACATCAGCAAGCAGGGAATAAACCATATTTTTTGTAATGCGTCCTTTATTATAATCTTTTCTCCCATAATCGGCANGTACATATTGTTTTGCAAAATTCAAATCATCAATAATATGCCCGATTAATTCTTCTTCGGTTGCTTTTGGTTTATCATAATCCTGCGTATCACTAATACTTGCATCTTCAATCCAAGGCACTTCTTTAAATACTCTTATCAAATAGAAATAACTTAATGCTCTAATTGCTCTTACTTCCGCCTGAGTTCTCAACAAATCGTCCTGTGTGAAATTTTTATCCCTCTCAGTTACTATTGGTGCATAATATAGTACCGTGTTGCAATAATTAATCACAGAATAAAAAGGAGCCCAAGAATCGTACGCATTATATGAGGTTATATCTCCTTGAAGAATTTTACCAATATCTTCATATTTTTGGGGAAAACCTGAGCCTGTTGTGATGTTGTCGGAACGCAACTCTCCCCAGATCATCATCCTTAAAATGATATCTTCCTCTGTTAAACGTTTATAGCAAGAAGCAACCATTGCTTGAACATCTGATTCTGATTTCCAATATTCTTCTAAAATAATTTCACTTTCAGGTTTAGTAGTCAACCAATCGGAACAACCTGAAAAAAGTACTGTAAGAATGATTGAAATGCTTATTATATAAATCTTTTTCATAATTTTATTTTCTTATAAACCGATTGTTAAACCTAATGTAAAATCTTTTGTACGCGGAGTGCTCGATCTGTCAATACTTAAACCTCCGTCACTTTTCAAAACTCCGTATCCAACTTCAGGATCTACCCCTGTATATTTTGTAAACACAAATAAATTATTGAATGTAAGATATAAATTCGCTTTATTTAATTTATACTGTTTCAAGAATTTAGATGGCACGCTGTAATTAAAAGTAAGATATTTGAATCGAAGAAACGATCCGTCTTCCACATATCTATCACTTCCAAGCCAGTTATATCCCATTCCATGTAATGCACGAGGTATTTGAGTAACATCTCCATCTGTTCTCCATCTCCAGTTTACAGCAATGCTTTGATTATCGTCATAATACATATTCTCAGCATACATTCTGGCATTATTGATAATTTTATTTCCATAGCGGAAATTGAAGAACAATTTTACTGACAAATCTTTCCAACGAAATGTAGGACCAAACCCACCATTTAATTTTGGATTTGAATTCCCTAAATAAACAATGTCTAATTCATCGATACTTCCGTCATGATTAATATCTTCATATTTTGCATCTCCTCCCCGGAAACGATACTGACTTGATTGTCCATAAGAAAAATACATATACTTAGGATCACCATTTTCGTCTACTATTACCTTCCCATTTACATCTCGAGCAACAGGAGCGTCTTCTTGAGAACCTTCCACATATTTATCGTAAGTATAAACTCCTTTATATTTAAACCCATAAATAGAACCAAAGGAATTACCTACCTGAATTCTTGTAAGATATGAACCGTTTTTGTAATTAAAATCAGAATTATATGTATCCAATAATTTTTGATCCAGATCGGTCAATACATTTCTGTAATTAGAAAGATTAAAAGTAAAATCAACACTAAAATCTTTAGATTTAATAAATCTGTTAGCATAGAAATTCACTTCCCAACCGTCTGTATACATAGTACCGGCATTTTTATATGTTAAAACTCCAAAACCTGAAGTGCCTGATGTTGGATAATCTTTAAACAATAGATCTTCCGTATTTTTTTTATAAAAATTAATATCAAAAACATACTTATCGTCAAATAATCCCAAATCTATTCCATAGTTATCTGAAGTGGTGGTTTCCCATTTTAATTTATCCAATCTTAAGTTAGCGGGTCTTACAGCATTCATATCAATATAGGAACCATAGTTTTGATAACGGCTGTAATATAAATATTCGTAGTCTGGTTGGTTACCACTTATACCCCACGCATATCTAAATGCTAACATACTTAACCATTTCGCTTTCTCTTTTATAAATGGTTCGTCGGACAAAATATATTTTAATGACATTCCCGGGAACTGTCCATATTTGTTATCATCTCCAAATTTTGTACTACCGTCAATGCGATATGTTCCATCAAAAATATACCTGCCTTTGAATGCATAATGTCCGCGTACCATATAAGCTAAAGATCTCCAAGAAGAATACCATGAACTTGCACCAGCCAAAAAAGCGGTTGCCGAAGCATCTGTTGCATTTCCGGATGGAACATCGAAAGCCGTGATTCCCTGTCCAGAAGAATTACCTAAACTAAACTGGAATGAGCCATAAAGCATTAAACTATGGTCTTTTGAAGGAAAAGTGGGTTGCCATACAATGTTATTATCTGAAAAAATAGTTAAGCTTTCAGTATCTGTATTGTCCGCCCTGTTAACATAGTCCTTTGTCCAACTATATGGTAATGCTTCCTGTGGTAAAAATTGCGAAGTCTTCCCGTTATTTATGTCAAAGGAAATATATGAACTCAAACGCAATATTTGCTTTTCAGGGTTTAGCAAGTCATATTGCAAACGGAAAGTAGGCGTTATACGAAACGATTTATAATTATTTTTAGCCAATAAAGCTAAAGCGACAGGATTTACCAACTCACGCTGGTCAGCATTTAATGTAGAACTTTGAAGAATATTGTAAAAGGCATTCGTATTATTTCCCTGATTATCCTGAGCATAAATACTTACGTTTGGCATTTTTTGATATGCTATTGCCAAAATTGATTTGTCTTCATTTACGCCACCATCATTAAAATTAAAAGTATAACTTCTATCGTTGTTTTCATTTGTCAGTGAAAATTCAGAGGTGAATTTAATCCTGTCGGATACTTTATAATCAAGATTGGCACGAGATGAAACACGACTATATTTTTGACCTATAATTGTTCCGTTTTGGTTCATAAAACCACCTGAAACACGATAATTTGCTCTATCACCTCCACCGGATATAGTAATATAATGATCGTTTACATTCCCTACTTGCGTAACTGCTTTCACCCAATCTGTATTATTATTAAAGTTTTCATATTCAGGAAAAGTTGTTAAATAACTATATTCGGGTATGTTGGCGTCATCTTTATTTTGAGATCTGTTGAAATATGCTTCTTTCATCAGCATCGAAAAGTCATCACCATTTAACATATTCATTCCTTTAGGTTGGACAGTCCTTGTGTAGCGATAAGTGTAATCGACTCTTGTAGGACCAGAAATACCTTTTTTCGTAGTAATCATTAATACTCCATTTGCTCCTTTTGATCCCCAAATTGCTGCTGCTCCTGCATCTTTCAAAACTGTAATTTCTAAAATATCATCAGGATTAATACTTAACATATTGGCATATTGTTCTTGATTCGAGTTAGCATAATCAAAATTAGGATCTACTTGTACTTCATAAGGCACACCGTTTACCACAATCAACGGCTGGTTATTTCCATTGATGGATGTAACACCACGAATACGCATAGAGGTACCTGTACCTGGATCACTTGAGTTTGCTACAATGTCTAATCCGGCAATACGACCTTGCAATGCTTCATCCACTGAGGAAACTTGTAATCCTTCAAACTCTTTGGAATCAATAGTTTGCATAGCTGTACCAATTTCACGAGTAGGTATACTGTATCCTCCTTGTGTTTGTCTTTTGCTTGCTACAATCTCAACATCTTTAATAGTACCGGCAGTTTCCTCTAAAACTATGTTTACGGTTCTACCGGTAATTCTCTTTACCTGCTTAATAAAACCCACATAACTTATAGAAATTCTACCATTAGGATTTTTCACTTTTAACACATAATGCCCGTTCACATCAGTAATCGCACCATTTACAATACGATTGTTAGCATCTATCTCCGTTACATTTACCCCTATAAGTGGTTCTCCGTCGGTTCCTGACGTTACCGTACCTTGAATAATATTGTCATCTTTAGTATTTTGCCCAATGCCGTTAAAAGGTAACAAAAGCATCAGTATTAGAAATAAATTTGCAATGGTTGATTTCATATTTTTCTTATTGTTATTCAAATGTCAATATATTATCAATTTGGTGAATTACAGCAGAAGCCGAAGATATTATAGTGGACGAACTGAAGGTCAAACCTGAAANCGGTCCGGTTCCATCCACATATTTATATGCTGTAGGAGGTTTTGAGAAAATATAATCTTTAACTATTAAGTTATACAATCCATTTGCAGATATTACGTTTGCTGTACGCACAGGATCGCCCAATTTACTATCCATAGTTAACACTAATGAGTTTGCATTTCCGTTTACACCTATCTTGAAATATTTATTTTTAGCTGTGCCAAAATACGTATCTATATTATCTGTTTTAATAGTTGCCGATTGATATTGTTCATTTACATTTTGTCCAAAGAAAACAGCATTATCTTGGAAATGATACTTTAGAAAACGAACCATTTTTTCAATTGCGTTTGTTCTATCCGGTTCAGGCATAGCGTCTATAGTTTGCCAAGGTATTATTACTCCATTTGCAATGGCTCTTTGAATAGCTTCATTAGTAGGTACATATACTGTATATCTAAAAGCATTAAAGAATTTTATCCTATAATCAATACCTTGTTGCTCAAAAATTTGGTTTACGTACGAATCCGGCACTCCATTTAATAAGTTAAAGAATTCACTAAACTCAGAATTTTCACTCAATTCTTTATATACGGATTTTAACGAGGGTTGTATTTGTTTATCAATGAAATAGGTTGTCCCGTTATATTGGTTAAATACTTTTGTTACGTTACATTGAGTGTTCATCTGAATATCGCCACCGCCTTGTACTACCATTGAAGCGCCCGAACCCTTAACTTTTATCAAATCATTTCCTTTTGTTATAAAATAATGGTCTCCTGTTTCGACACTTCCTACAACAATATGGCCATCAAGCAGTTCCCATAGTCTGTTTTTCAAAAAAGAAGAACTTGTAATTACATCAACAGAATCACCTACCATATTTGTAGTTTTATCATATCTATATACGGTTGCATTTACAGAATTTGTTTTGGTATTATACCAATACTTCAACACACCTGAAACAATTTGACCATACGCAATTGGATCAATGTATTTTGAGAAATATTCGTCAGTAGGAATAAATAAACTGTATTTACTAACTAAAGAATTGAGATACAATTTATAAAATGCAAATAAAGTTCCATCGACACTAGTTTCAGAAATATTAATTGCCCAATTCATAATTTTGGAATTTGAACTTAACAACACCGGACTAAAAACGGAAATATAATCTACAGGCGGATAAACCGTATTTGTAAGATAAACTTCTCCGTTTACTGTTGTATATGATTTCTCAATATGACTTTTTTCTACCGGCAAACGATAATTCTCAGCATCTACCATTTTGCTAAATTTACTTGGAACCGATTCTATAAATGAAGTTCTCATGTGTCTTCTCAAAAACGGAAGAATAATTTCATCCGGAATGTTTTCCCAAGAGCCAAATCTGTCTTTTAAAATGGCACCTATTCCGCTATTAAAATAAGTGTTCATAGCATCATCCGTAGGAACAAACATAGCAGCCATATCGGCTTCAGTTGCTCCTGTATTATAATCATTCCATCCCGGATCAAAAGGTAAATAATTTTTTACCGTTTGTCCATTAATGGATACTATATATACATTAGAACGGCTCGCAATATATTTTTTCATAAATATGGAATCCGTGAATTCCGGATGATACGTTCTATATAATGTCGTATTATTACTATCGTATATAGGTATACAAAAACGATCTAATAATTTAGAGAAAATCTTTGTGCTGGGATTGTCTGAAATGTATTGCGCCATATTTGTTGGAGGAGTTAATACGCTCTGCAAAACATGAATATAGCCATTCTTACATCTAATATCCCTTTTAACAACTTTATTATCAAATAAATGAACATCACCGGAGTTTCTGGTTTGTCCGTTTGTTAAAGTAGAAAAGTCTTCGTTTGTTAATCCGTATTTTGTAATAAAATCATTGGTAAAATATACAATGGTTTTTGTAGTATTATCTTTCAACACGTGGATTCCTTTATTTATATATGGATACCAATAGGGACTGGTAGGCAATTGATCTCCTTTCTCAAATGTAACACTATCAATCGGCGATAAAGCGGTTTCTTGCCTCATAGCTGTACCTTCAATTAAATTCCCCTCAGAGTTATAATTCGAGAATTTTTGCAGAGTGTACATATTATTTATCATAGAAAAATAAAGCAAAAGTTTCTTTTGGGCTAAAGTTAAATCTTCGTATTTTGTTACACCCCACGAATTATTCTTGAAAAACTCATTGTAAGCGCTGTCTGGAGCTACAAAAAGAGTTTTACTACCTGTTTTCGCCAGAACTTCAGTATATTCCAAATCGTCAATGAGTTTAACAGTAGTTGTAAAATGTCCATCGGATTTGAGATAATCATATATACTGCTTCCTAACCAATCCGGTTCCTTATTATCGTAAATATAATCATCTTTACATGAGGTAAATAAAGAAATAAATACCAATGTGATAATTAAGATTCTATCAAAACGATAAAATGTTTTATTAAAATAATTTCTCATTTTATTTTCTTTTATAAAAATTGTTCATAAAATTTTATAGCTTTATAAATTTTACAGCTTTATAGCCACTTGATTTGAGCAAATAACACCCTGGCGGAATATCAGATACTATTAATTTATTACCTGAGATAAATGTACGTTTTATGAGTATTCCCATTAAATTATAGATTTCCACATTTAATCCGGATATATTTTTAGTGTTGATATGAATTACATCATTTACTGGATTTGGATAAAATTCAAGTTCGGGAAGGAGGATTTGATTTATGCCATTCGAAATATTACTCATATCCATAACTAACCATCCCACCATTTCTGCAGATTGAGTCATTACCCCTGTTGATTTTTCCCTTTGCTTTACAACATTCGAATACTTGTCGTAAATAGAAAGACATCTTAAGCCAGCGGTTACAGTATCATCGTTACATGTTTGCATTTGGGACAGAAAAAGCGGATTAGGAATACTATCGCCATAAACTATGGAACTATAAATAGAACTTACAGCTTTATCCGGTGTTTTCCCAACAATTATTTTTTTTCCATCTACTGTTCCTGTGCCTGGCGCTACTGCCACATAGGAAATAAGTTCAGTAGGTAATGTTGATTTTATAGCTGACTCTTTTTGGATTTTAGCTTGAAATCCGGTTTTGGTAATATTACGAACTCGCACTGTTGTAGCATAAGTTGTAGTTGCTAATAGTTGATTGGCAAAAACTACCGGTATTGTATCAAAAGGAGACGCAAAAGTTACTGAAGTCCAGTTTCCATTAATGGATGTTTTCCCCGCAACAGCTTTAAGACCACCCAAATCAGAAGTTCCTGTAGGCAGTACAAAATAGGGAATTGTTTCTTCTTTACTTAAACTCGTTATGTTTTGATAATTCCACGCTGCTAATTGTAAATTAACTCGTGATGTTGAACTTATTAATTTTGCTCGCGGCACTAATAAGGCAGAAAAATTAGAATTGGTAGGAGCCCCCAAAACAACTGCCGGCGATGCTGAATAAGTGTTTTTAAAATACAAGGCATTCCAACCCACATTAGAAACGGACATTTTACCATATTGAATAGTACTGTTTCCTGAGGTAACATCAAAACCGACATCACTAGAATAATTTGATAAATTGCCGTTTGCAAACTTCGATCGTACTCTATATCTTATTTTGTTACCTAAACTCAGATTTAATGTATCTGAAAAATTTTTAGTAAAAGAATCATTTGAATCATATATCACAGTATAATCTCCGTCATCTATTTTTTTCTCAACAATAGCGCCTACAAAGTTCTCATAATTCGGGTCTGAAATGGTTAATGTAAGATTTTTCGTACCAAACGAAACAGATAAAGATGGATCGCCGTAAACAAAAGTAGGTACAACTTCATTTTTGGGGTTATACGCCATTACAGAATTATTATCAGCATAATACTGACCGGCAGGTGTTAAAACTCCGTTCAATACCATCGCACGGCAATCTTGCACCCAATTGTAAATAGAATATCTTTCAATAAAACTAGCCGTATCCAATACTTGTAAAATTCCTTTTATATCATTTAATTGTTTTGCTGCATTTTCAGCAGATAAGGAATGGTCTGAAGTTGGCCACCATTCAGATGTCCAGTTTGCACCATTATTCCATTCGGTAATCCAAATCGGACGTCCTGTTCTATCGTGAATGTATTTTAAATCATTATACCAATTTTGAGGACTTTTTCCACCCCAATATGCATGAACAGCCACATAATCTACTCGATAGTTTTTAGCTTTACAACTATCCATAAACTGATAGAGCCACGAGAAGTTAGTACACGCCGGAGAGCCTATTCTTAAACCTGTTTTCATCATATTCGGCCATTGTGCTAATGCTTCAGATACTGTCAGATTTGATTGTTCTGTGTGATCCGGCTCATTAAATCCTAAAACGTGAGTTACGTATTGTTTTCCCTTTATTTCGTCCCATCCGGGCCATCCACCATTTTGACGTATAGGAACATATTCTACAGCCGAAGTTGTACTTCCACCTGCACTCCAATCGTATCTCCAAGTTGTTTTTAAAGGTATATAATCTGCTGTATTATAACCTGCCCATCCTTTTTTAGTTACCCACTCCCATTGTAATACTCTTATAAATGAAATCTTTTTATCCAATAAATCAGACATTATAGGTACTTCCATATCTTTTGTATCAGCTATAAATACTCTACTGTAGCCCATCCCATCTGAAGAAGTAGCAAAAGTAACCATATACCCTCTTTTTAATTTAAAAGAACGTATTTTATTATCAAAACTGCCCAGAGAATTATTAAATGTGAACAATGAGTAGTCGGAAGTTGAATCGCCCGAAAAATTTTGTTCGGTATACACTGTCAGTGGTTGAAATGAAGAAGATTGAGGAATTACTACCGCTCCGTGTTTGTAAATAGAAACACGACAATTTGAACGGTAAGATGCGACTTGATCATTAATATAAATTTTACTTAATAATGAATCAATCACATATTGAGGACGAAGATTATCAATAAATAACCAAGAATCAACCGAGTTTAATTTTACAATACTGTTATTTAATAAATTGGAAGTAGCTGTAAGGTGGAGTTCTGTTGCTCCGTTCACTATCACTTCATTGTCTGTATATGAAGCAACTGTTACGACACTTCCCGTGAGGGTAATTGTCGTCCGTGAATTTTGAGCAAAAACTGTAAAAATGCTAAATACAAAAAGAATAAAACAAGTAATTTTGTTTCTCATGTTTTTTAAGGTTATGAGTTTCGTCAAAGATTTAATTGCGAATTTTGTGTCGTTCGTGAAACAAAAATATATACAAATCTACTTATTGCAGTGTAAAATTCATTCAAAAATGTAGAATTTTACGTTTTTAAGTGTATTTTTTACACTAATTTATAAAAAATGTAAAAAGCTACAATTTATATTGTATTTTTACCTTAAAAAAATACATAATTGCTCCTTTTAAAAAATAAAAGAGAAAACATTGTCAATGTTTTCTCTTTTATTTTTTATCTTTATCTTACTATCACTTTGGTTGTGAAATTATTTATACGAACAACGTAAACTCCGGGATTCACATATATTTTATCTTGAGATATGTGATTTATTTGACGACCCGAAACATCGTGTACCAAAATTTTTTCCGTTCCGTTAAGTCCAAATATATTGATAACTCCTTTAGATGATGCGACTTTATATAGAGAAGCATTTACAGAAGGAACTGCAGTCGCATCCTCAGAATATGCCACATCGAGTGCATTAATAGTATTCCCTACATTTAACTCTGTGGTTTGAATTTGTTCTTGAGTCAAAGCAATATCATATAAACGGAAATCATATACCATAGTATTACGTAAATAAACATCGCCGGAGTAACAAGAACGCCCAATCCAATTGTATAATGTTCCTAAAGAACCTGCTTTTGCCACTGTGTTACCTAACAAAAATGTAACTTCTCCTGTTTCTGCCGGCATACCATCTACATATACCGTACCGGTTGTTCCGCTTTGAGTATATGCTAAATGGTGCCAACCTCCTTGTAAAGCCACAGTATTATAATTCACACCTTGCTCATTGCTATAATTACTTGGAGTTAAAACGATAGATTGGTTATTCATTTTTGCTATTAAATATCCTGTCGCAGAAGATTTAATATCTGATGCGTTTGAAAACGACCACAAGAAATTACCGTCTTTTCCTAAATCATGATATGCTGTATCAATTCTATAATAAGTGCTCATAGTATAATCTTTTAAGTTATACATTAGTTTGCCCATTTCTGTTCCCAAATCGAAATATCCAATACTGTCTCCTAATTCAAGTACATTATATTTTGTTGACAAACCGATGGAATGAATGCGAGCATCATTTTTAACAATTCCTTGGAAATGCTTTTCAGCCACATCAGTAACAATGGTATCTGATGATACTTGTGAGAAGTCATATTTTACCAATAAATTATTTTGGAAAGCGGTTCCATCTTTTAGAACAACCGTTGCATAGAATTTTTTGGTTATAGATTGTCCGTTTTTAAACAATGTAGCCGTCAAAGTATCAACATAATTATAATAGTTAGGTCGTGTAACCATACCGTTTGCATCAATCAAATTATTGTTTGAAGATTTCCAGAAAATAGAAATAGTAGGATCAATCGTACCGTTACTTGGCAATGTTAAATTAGACGTAACAGCACTTAAATCTCCCAATGAAAGATTGTCTTTTTCGGTAACAAGTGAATTGTCAACATAATCAGCATTTTGAGCATAAGCATTGTTCAGTTTGCCAAGAGTGCTTCCAACCCCCACAAGATCATCTAAATTTATATCTTCAACAGATAAAGATACAGCATACATTCTAAAATCATATAATAATGTTTGACGGAGGTAAACGTCATTTTTATAATTTGAACGACCTAACCAGTTATATAATGTTCCTGTGAAACCCTCTTTAGGTATGGCAAGTCCCGGAAGATTGGTCATAGCTGTGTTTTGAGCAACTTGTGCCCCATCAATATACACAGTACCGGTATTTTCATTTTGTACATACGCAAAATGATGCCAAGCCCCTTTTGATGCATTTGAACCCACTCCTGTTGCTTGGTTCCCGATATTATAATAATTTGTTGATACACTTTGTCTCTGATCTTTCAAACTGCCTATCATATAGCCATTTTGATCGGCATCCATATCGGCGCTGTTTGAGAATGTCCAATAAAAATTTCCATTACTACCTAATGAGGAATAAGCATCATCAATTCTGAAATAACCGCAAAGTGTATAATCCATTAACGAATATACCGCTTCTCCTATTTCAGTACCCATATCAAAATATCCGGTTCCATTTCCTAAATCAAGTACATTAAATTGGTCTGAGTCGGAATTTCCAATGGTTCTTATTCTCGCATCATTCATCACTGTTCCAACAAATCCGCTTTTAGTATCTGTTACTTTAATAATTCCATTGTCCAATGCAATTGCATCGCTGTTAAAATCCCATTGTGCAACCTCATCAGGAGTTGGAATAATACCGAGAACAGTTGCTGTGAATTTTTTCGTGCTGTTATATGTGCTGTCGTCAAATGCAAACGAAAGAGTAGCCGTCAGAGTTACAATTTTATTATATTTTGCAGGTTGCACTACGTGTCCCACAGAATCGATGACGCTCGGTTTATTTGACGCCCATTTAATGGTTACACCTTTGGTGCCTGCAGTAGTTGGCAGCGTGATATCTGAAGTTACTGCACTCAAATCCCCTAAGCTCAACGCATCGGTTTGGGTTTGCAATTCAAGTAATCCTGCATATTTATCGCCATTATCTATAAGCGATAAGTCGCGGATAGCACACAGTGCTGCCTTGTCGGCGCCAAAAGCAATGTAATAATCGCCATTGCTTGGGGCCTGAAAAATAATAGAGCCGGTACGCATTGATTTGGCTGTTGCATCACAGGGAAAACTTACAACAGAGCCGGAAGTTGTAACACTTGTTCCGGTAGCCGCTAATGGGGTGATTAAACCAGTGCCATTTTTCGCTGTACAAACAGTAGCAGTAATGGTAGGTGCAGAAGCATTACTATTCCAGCAATAGCTGTATTTAAAAGTGTAAGAATGTCCCGCGGTAAGCTGAGTGGTGTTGATAGTATCCAACTTGAAATAATATTTTCCGGATGTGCTTACTACGCCATCCCAACGGATATACATAATGCGTCCTGCATCATAACCTGAAACATCATCCATATAACGAATACTGCTCGTGCCATTAGCTATATTCCAGTTTGATTCGGCAGTCGCCGGCATAGTCGACCATCCCCAATATTTACATTGAGAACCTTCTCCTGTAGCATAAGTTCCCATAGAAACATTATAACCATTCCAGTAATCAATTAGATTTTGTCCGTTTAATGTCAATATCATACCAAATGAAATGACAAACAAGGTAAAGATTTTTTTCATGATAAAGAATTTTATATTTTTTGTTTAATAATTTTTATGCATACAAAAATAATTATTACTATTTGTGACTAAGGGTAAAATTCATTCAAAGATGGAGAAATAATTGTTTAATAATAAATTCATATTATTTCAAAATAAAAGCGGGAAAATACCTTTATTATCCCGCTTTTTCTTTAATTTTATATCAATCTTTTATTTTACAATCACTTTTGATACAAAGTTATTTATCTTCACAATATAAATTCCGGCGTCAACTGCCACAGATGCTTTATTTGTAACTTTTACTTGATTTCCAGAAATATCATATACCGAAACTTTTTCGGTTCCGTTAAGTCCAAATATATTGATAACTCCTTTAGATGATGCTAATTTATATAGCGAAGCATTTACAGAAGGAACTGCAGTCGCATCCTCAGAATAAGCTACATCAAGGGCATTGATAGTATTTCCTACATTCAATTCTGTAGTCTGAATTTGTTGCTCAGTTAAAGCTACATCGTATATGCGAAAATCATAGACCATTGTTTTACGTAAATAAACATCTCCTGTGTAACAAGAGCGTCCTATCCAGTTGTAAAACGTACCTAAGAATCCTTCCTTTGATAGAGAGGTGGATGGTAGTTGAGTTATTTCTGCTGTAGCCATCGGCATTCCGTCTACATATAGGGTACCCGTAGTTCCACTTTGAGTATAGGTCATATTATGCCAACTGCCTTGCAATGCGGTACTATCAAGTTGTATGGTTTGTTCATCTTCCCATCTCACAGGAGTAATAGTGGCTGCCTGATTTTTAAGACTGGCTATTAAATATCCTGTAGGAGTCGAGAGAATATTTTGGGAATTAGAAAAATTCCATAAGAAATTACCATTACTCTGTAGTTCTGTTTTAGGATAGTTCGCATCTATTCTGTAGTAAGCGCTAATAGTAAAATCTTTCAAATTATACATCAGTTTACCCACTTCTAATCCCATATCGAAATATCCAATGCTGTCTCCCAATTCAAGCACATTATATTTTGTTGACAAACCGATGGAATGAACGCGAGCATCATTTTTGACAATTCCTTGGAAATGCTTTTCAGCCACATCTGTAATAATGGTATCTGATGAAACTTGTGAAAAATCATATTTTACCAATAAATTATTTTGGAAAGCGGTTCCCTCTTTCAAAACAACTGTTGCATAGAATTTCTTAGTTACAGATTGTCCATTTTTAAACAAAGTTGCTGTCAATGTATCAGTATAATTATAATAGTCAGGTCGTGTAACCACGCCGTTTGCATCAATCAAATTATTGTTTGAAGATTTCCAGAGAATAGAAATAGTAGGATCAATCGTACCGTTACTTGGTAATGTTAAATTAGACGTTACAGCGCTTAAATCTCCCAATGAAAGATTGTCTTTTTCGGTAACAAGTGAATTGTCAACATAATCAGCATTTTGAGCATAAGCATTGTTTAATTTCTCAATTGTGCTTGCCGCCCCAACAACATCATCTAAATTTATATCTTCGACAGATAAAGGCACAGAATAAACTCTGAAATCATATAATAGTGTTTGACGTAAATAGGCATCACCCACATAATTTGAACGACCTAACCAGTTATATGGTGTTCCTGTCAATGATAAAGACGATTGAATTAATGCGATACTCGGTATATTAGTTATGGTACCGGTAGCAACTTCCGCGCCATCAATATAAAGTGTACCTGTAGTTTCTTTCTGAACATAAGCATAATGGTGCCAAGTCCCTTTTTCTGCGGCGCTACCAAAGTAAACACCTTGATTTTGTGAATTCCAATATTTAGGAGTGATTTCCATAGAGACATTATTTAAACGACCTAATAAATATCCGTTTTGATCGGTACCCGCATCAGCAGAGTTGGAGAATGTCCACATAAAGTTACCATTATTGCTTAATTCAGAGTAATCATTATTTATATAATAATATCCACATATTGAATATTCTGATAGTCCATAAATAGCTTCACCAATATTTATTCCCATATCAAAATATCCGGTGCCATTTCCTAAATCAAGTACATTAAATTGGTCTGAGTCGGTATTTCCAATGGTTCTTATTCGCGCATCATTCATTACGGTACCAACAAACCCATTTTTTGTATCAGTAACATTAATAATTCCATTGTTCAATGTAATTGCATCGCTTTTAAAATCCCATTGTGCAATTTCTTCTTGCATAACTTCTATTGATTTAACTGTTGCAACAAAAGTTTTAGTCAAGGAATAAGTAACTTCATCAACAATTTCAGTCATTGTAGCTGTTAATACTACCTTGGCATCGTATTTTTGCAAAGGAGTAACTACTCCCAACGTAGAAATAATAGTTGGTCTGTTAGAACTCCAAGAAACTTGAATATTACTACCAATGGAAGCAGCTAAATCAAGGTTTGAAGTTACATTTGAAAGATCACCCAATGTATAATTATAATAAGCAGAAATTAAGTCCGACGGGAAAGCTGATGATTGTATTTTAAATAATCCATTTGTATGTGTATTGCTCTTATCATAATAAAGTCTCGAACCATCAGTAGTATTATCTGATGCTAAATATTTGCTATTGTACACAATCATTAGTCTGAACACATCAGTACTGCTATCGTCATCCACGATTGTCCATTGAGAAGTATTACCGTCCGGTGCATCTAAAAAAACCACATTCCAGTCACTGTTGGGCGCTTTACTCATATACTTAC
Organism: uncultured Paludibacter sp.; assembly: GCA_900498215.1. GTDB lineage: Bacteria > Bacteroidota > Bacteroidia > Bacteroidales > Paludibacteraceae > UPXZ01. The sequence goes on from LR026962.1 coordinate 890,426, forward strand.
CATATCCGTTAAGAATATAATACGTATCGGTCATTCCATCCACAGTCACAAATTTATACGCTTGACCTAAACTATTGGATGGCACTTGAATTGCAGGATAATCTGCTACCGTACCAAATATGTTATTTGAACTGACCTGCACAATGTTATAGTAAACATCGCTTACAGGAACAACATTAGCCGCATTAGTATGTAGAGCTCCTATCCAACATATTAATAAAAATAAAAAGTAAAATTTTTTTTTCATTTTTGGTAAAAATTTAAGTTCGTAAAAATATTCTATAAATAACAATTTATTTCGATTACATTTTTATTCGTAAAAATAAAACTCTGTTTGTCTGAACGGCAAGAAGCTTGATATAGCCATCTTTGACCATTTTTTTCATATCTTTTTTTGGGTATATCAATTTACCGGTTTAAGCATATTTCTAAACAATTCTCTTTCATTGCTGTTTCCAGAATCATTGTTCACAATACAACTCGTAACTAAATCAAAAGTGTAATGTTATTTCACGCCGATAAAAATATCGATTACACTTACACATAATGAAATTAGTGCTCCGATTAATATAAAATTAAGTTTTAAAAAAGTAACGTTTTTCTTAAATTATAGAGATTAAATGAATTTATAATACAAAAATAATTATTACCATTTTCAAGTAAGGGTAAAATTCATTCAAAGATGGAGAAATAATTGTACCATAAGGCTATATCTATACATTTACTGAAACACACCCGATAAAAAAAACATCATAGAAACAAATACTTTATGTTCAATAAAACAAATCTGCTGTAAGACAATTGTTTCGGAATCTTTTGTTGTAAAGTAACACTTATATACATTAAATAATAGTATCTAAAATTCTTAAAGCTACAGAAATAACGCAATAATAGTATGGTTATGATTTTGTTGTTTGACATTTCACGCAACCGGTCTCTGCGTTTTATGTCACCACTGGAGGGAAGGCCTGGTTTTTCTTATTTCTTGTAAATATTCTTCGTAAAAATCATCTACAACACAAAAAATCTATAATCTTTTCATTGATAAACAGATTCAAAATATCATAATCTTCTGATTTTCAACCATAAAGACACAATATTTTTATATATTTACCTGATTTCTTACAACTTCCATATCCGAAACTAACGTTATTTTAATTAATAAAAATTTTTTTTGTCCCTAATGTGGCATTATTTTTTCGAATATTAATGATGTAAGCACCGGGATTTAATTGTGAAACATTTATTCTTTCATTATTGGTTGTAATTTCCTTTTCCCATATTTTATTTCCTAGTATGTCTATTATTTGTATTTTAATATTATATAACTCATTATCTCTCATTGTTATATTAAAATAATCTTTTGCCGGATTAGGATAAATATTAAAACTTAATTTCTGTTTTTCATTCACGCCCGACGAACTCCATTTTGCAATTAAAGATTGTTTTTCTGTTTCTGTAATAGGAATAATCGTTCCATGACGCGGAGTAAAATCAAAATTTACCGGATTCTGCACTATGGAGAAGTTTTCTAAATCAGTACTTGTAGTAAATTGGTAGGCGCCGCTGGTGTACATATCATAAATTAACATCCAATTATCAGTATTATACATTCTAAATACACAACCACCTTCCACAGCATTAGTCGTACATTGTAAATATTTATCATATAACACATAATCACTCGTTAATTTATCCGATACTGCCTTTTTTATTCCATTACCGTTTCCTTCTGTTTTAAAAAACAAATGATATTTCCCATCTTTATACACAATATCGGCATCAATTGTAGATAGTCCATTGTTATCAAATAAAAGTTTCGGAGCGCTTTCAAGACCAAGAAATCTATCATTGGCATAAGCGTAATAAATTTTATCACTATCTGAAGAACCAAGACGCATAGCAAAATAAACCATATATTTCCCAACGGAAGGATCGTAAATTGTTTGAGGCGCCCAAACACGGTCAGCGTTTGCATACTGTGGATACAGATTAGGTATATTTATTACAGAAGATTGCCAATTTATCAAATCAGTTGATTTCAAAAGTACCATTGCCCTGTTCGAATTCCATCCGTTAGCAGAAACCATATCGGTTACAACCATATAATAATCATTATTTTCACCACGTAAAATATGCGGGTCACGAACTCCGCCTGTAGAACTAATGTCAGCCGAATTTAATATCGGTTCGTTATTATTTAATGCGCTGTATGTGTACCCATCGTCACTTATAGCAAAACGAATCGCTTCTTGTGTAATGTAATTTCCTGTAAAATAAGCAAACAAATACCCAACAAACCCCTCATCTTCAGCCACATAAACTTCAAAGGTTTTTTGAACGGCTGTTGTTCCTTTTGTAACTGTTGCTGTGAGAATAATTTTAGTTTTTCCGCTACCTTTGGGAGGACGGTTTATAATTCTACCGGAATTCGATAAAACATCCGAATTACTCGAATTCCAAGTAATTGTGGAACCTTCTATTCCCGATGAAGGAAGAATTAAATCTGAACGTAAATTGGTTAGATTTCCTTGTAAAGCCAAATTCAATGAATCAATACTGACACTTTGTGCATCCGATAAACTTGGCAACACTGTAACATCAAACGTTTTTGTTTTCGAAATAAAATTTAATGAAACGGTAGCTGTTAATGTAACAACATTATTTTCAGAACCATACTCAGGTCTCATTACAACTCCGGAGGATGAAATAACCGCACTATTTGAAGAACTCCATTGAATGTCAGTGTTTCCAAATCCGGTAGCAGGTAAATTGATATCAGATACAACTGCGCTAACATCGTCTAAATCTAGTCTTACTAAAGCAGTATCTACAATATCTGTATAGGTAACGGTATCAAGAGCAGCTCTATCAACAGTTAAAGTAGAAATTTGACTGGCTGTTAAGTTTGTATCGTATATTCTGAAATCACAAAGCATCGAATTTAGCAATATTTGATCGGATGCATACGAAGATTTACATAAATAATTGTAATTAGTAGCTCCCAATGCTGAAGGCACTAAATTAATTGTACCGGTTTTTTTTAATACGCCATCGATATAAATTGCTCCGCTTGTTCCTGATTGAACGTAGGTAATGTGCCTCCAAATCCCTTTATCTGCCGCTTTGTTAATGTTCAATGTTTTTTCCGTAGTATAATTGGTCGTGCAAATTGCATAACGGGAGTTTTTTGCAGTGTAAAAAAGACAACCTGTGGCACTGGAATTAATATCGGCAGACTTTGAAAATGTCCAAACAAAATTTCCGTTAGCGGATAAATTTAATGATGGATCAACATACAAATACGTAGAAACCGTAAAATTAGACAAATTACCTATCAAACTTCCAACTTTCGAAGTTAAGTCCACATATCCTGTTGTGGAACCAATGCTCAACAAACCAAATTTTCCTATTTTTTTTATTTTGGCGCTGCCTATTAATTTTGCACTATACCCATTCCCTGTTTCATCAACGATTGAATCGGTATCGTTTTTTTCATTAAATGCATATTTTACTACGGGTGTTTGTCCCTGAACGTTTAATGCCGTTAGAATACTAATTAAAATAACTAACAACTTGTTATTACAAAGTTTCTTAAAAAAAATCATTTCTATTCTTTAATCAATTTACCTGTTTTTTGTTTTCCGTCTTTACTTACAATTATTGTATAAATACCTGATTTCAAAAATGAAATATTTATCTTGTTCGATAATAAAATTTGTTCTTTTAAAACTGTTTGTCCATTCAAATTTAATACTTCAATCATCGCTTTTTCATTATCTAACCCTTTAATTTTTATAAAGTCTTTACAAGGATTTGGAAAAATCAATGTTTCATCTTTTTTTTTTAGTGTTGAAACAGCATTGTTAATATCGGTATTAAGTTTGAAAATAGTTATCGAATTTGCTTTAAAATTATAATTTAAATCCGTTCCTACTATGTTAACATCATTTGTAGAAGGAATTATTTTTGTGGGTTGCTCAAACGAGTTTTCATCTAAACCGGAGGAAGATGTAAGTTCCGTAATTATTCCATTCAACGCATTTAACGTTTGAAATCCATTAAATTTAAGTGATGAACTAACATCTGAATTTGAAGGATTAATTATTTTCAAGTACAATTTTTTATTTATTTCATCTTCTGAAGCTGCCGTATAAAGGATCTGTGAAGATTTATTTTCCAATGTGTGAATTAAATTGTTGTTCAAATAACATTTTATTTGTGTTTTTGAAACCTCAATGCGTATATCATACCAAACATTTGTAGAAATACTTCCACTAATTGACGCAACAGTACTTTTTGAGCCGTCAGAACACTTTTCTATAGCATGTTTGGTGTTGTTCCAGCCCCCAATATTCCACCAATAGAAATTGTCTTTATCTTTATAACCGAAAATAATTAAAAATCCTTCGTTACCACTTGTTTTTCTGGCTTTTAGCGAATAGGTATAAGTTGTATCATTAATTGCGACATTGGCTATTGATCTACAGTCGGTTGCGGTGGAAGTTTGTTGATATACTCCGGATGACACATTCCAAGTTCCACTTGTTGGAGTCCAATTGGATGCATTTGCAAAATTATCGGAAAACAAAACTGAATTTGTACTGTTTGTAACACTCACCTGCGAATATTCTGCTTTGGTTGACCACGTTCCTAATCCAACATTTCCGGTAATTGGATTTAATTTCATATTAAGCGAATCGCTTACTTCAATATTAACCGTTCCTATGTTATTGGCAAAAAGTTTTTGCACATAATATGAAGGAGTTCCATACGAGTTTGACGCATTATATACAATCATATCCGGATTCCACTTACGATCGTTCGTATTGACAAAGATAGGTGCATACGAATTCATTGGAACAATATCGGAGTTTTTTTCCATTCCTGCCATATATACAGCTTCACCAAGAGCAGCAATAAGATTCCCTGTTCCGCAACCGGAAGTTACTGCATATTCTCCAACATAAATTTTCGGTCCTGTTCTAGAATATGTATCATATTTTTTGTACTGGTCAATAAACCATTGCGGATTTCTATAATAATGTTCATCCACCAAATCAACAGGATATGAAAATGTCCAAGTCGGATTATCTGTTCCCCACGCAGCAACATTGCCTATACATTGTATCTCAGGATATTTTGCTTTTATTGCATTATAAAATTGTAAATAACGGTTTCCATAATTATCACCGTGATAATTTTCATTTCCTATTTCAATATATTTTAAATTAAACGGTTCAGGATGTCCGTTTGCCGCACGCATAGCTCCATAAGTTGTATATAATGAGCCATTTGCATATTCAATAGCATCTAATGCATCTTGAATATACCCACTTAAATCATTAACCGATTGATTATCGTTATGCGCTAAACCTACATTTACAACAAAAAGAGGTTCTGCGTCAATATCTTCTGCTAATTGTAGAAATTCATGATAACCCATTCCATCTGACGTTCGATATCCCCAAAGATTCCAATGTCCGGGACGTTCTTCTATTTTTCCTATTGATTTCTTCCATTGAAAGCGGTTTGCCAATACATCTCCTTCAACAAAACAACCACCCGGAAAACGCATAAATTTAGGTTTCATATCTTCTAAAAGTTGAGCTAAATCGGGACGTAAACCATTTTCTCTGTTTTTGTAAGTTGGAGGAAACAACGAAACCATATCGAGCCAAACAGTACCTTTTGAGTTAAAAGAAATGGCAAATCGAGCGTTAGAATTACTTCCTTTTGCAGTAAGTACGCAAGTATATTTTTTCCATTCTGATGTAATTTCTGAAATAGTATCGGCAGCATAAACTGTGAAGTTTGCATCAACTAATGAAGCAACTGCTTTTCCATTAAAATTATTATCGCATTTAGCAAAGAAACTCAATTTATATTGCTGACCAGCAACCACATTAATTCCCCAAAAACCTGAATTATAAACTCCTGCATACGAAGTTGGTTTTCCATCGGTAATTATTACAAGTTTTAGAGCTCTTGATTGAGCCGAATTAAGTAATTTAGTTGTATCATCAATAGCCGAAGAAATCAAAGCTCCTGAACTATTAAAAACAGTCCAATAATCGGGAGATGAAGAATCTTCAAAAGAACGGTTTCTTATAAGTTCTGCATATAATCCTCCATCGGCTGCGTGATTAATATCTTCAAAAAAAATTCCATAATGCGTAGGGCTAATTGGAACTCCTTTTTTCGACAAATCAATAGTTAGATGAGGATTTTGAGCAATAATTGTGTTTGGATTTATTATAAAAAGGAAAAGAAAGAAAAAATCAAATATTTTTCTTTTGTATTTCATAATACCATTTTTATGTGATGTGTTTTTCATTTTTTACCAGCTATTAGGCAATCCGGCATCGTCAATTACCATTGCTTTTACAAGTTTACAGTGCAAGATTAAAGCATTTTGTTGATTGGTTACGCTTCCCAGATTTGTTATTTCAGATTTATAATTTATACCGTAGGGCCAAAAATGTATTGGATTAGAATTGTTGTCTCCTTTTAAGATTTCTCCAGTAGCATTTTTCAATAGGTTGCTTGCAACGGTTCCCGTCCAAATTCCATTTACCAGTTTTGACTGCCAAGCTAACGTTGTACCGGATCCAACAAAGTGAGCCATTTCGTGCATGGCGGTTCCTACCCACATATAAGTTGTATTGGGTCCAAAACCAATAGAACCATGATAGTTTGACTGTGCAGTGGGAATTCCGGCATTATAATATACATAAATATTTCCTCTAAAAGTAGTATATCTGTTGTAATACCAGCAAGCGCTATCCATAGCGGTTTTTATAAGTCGATAATACTCCGGATATGAAGTTGAATCAATTCCCATAGTAAATGTTACATTTCCCATTAACGGTTGCAGTTTTGTTTCGGGACTGTAAGTGGTTCCAATACAATTTGTTGCAAAAGAACGAATGTAATAAACAGAGTCCAAACTTAATGTTCCTGTCATAGCATAAAACTGTCCGGTAGAAATACCTAAAGAGTATTTTCGATCTGCCGTTGTTGGGTTATGTTTTGTCGACCAGCAAATTCCTCTTTCTTCCAAAGTACAACCCCCGTTAGATTTTACGTTTACTACACAAGTTGCTTTTCCTGTACTATAATTATAAGACGATGATACAAGTTCAACTACAGGAAGCGAATAATTTGTGGTTACGAAAGTTATCTGATTTCCATATATTATTCCTGTGGCATCAATGGCGTAAGCTCTTACATAATATGTTGAGTTTGCAACCAAACTTGTCATTTGCAATTGTGCGGTATCGTTAAGGACATAAGAAACTAACTTATTATCACCTATTGTTGGATTTTCAGAGGTACTCCAACAAATTCCTTTTTCTATAACCGAGGTTGTTCCAACAGATTGTATTATAATACCACTGATTGCTGTATTATTGAGAATGGATGTAGCATCTAAAGTAGCTATTTGAAGTTTGCATTGTTGAATACTATCCGTAAAATTAATACTGTCAACATCAGAAACAGGCACATTAATTACAGTCTCATCTGCTTTGTAAACATCAATATCTCCATTATTAAACTTAATGCTATCAACGTCATTTAAAGGAATATTTACAACAGATAAATCTTTCTTGAAGATATTTAATGTTTTCTGAGCAAATAATGTAACAATAAACAAAATGGCTGCTATAAAAAATCCGTATTTTTTCATTGCTTAATAAATTTAATTACTTGATTATTCACTTTGAGAAAATACAATCCTTTCTGTAAATTACTCACATTAATTGTTTGAGTGGCTGAAAGTTGCTGTTGACTTAATATAAGAGCGCCCGTAATAGAATATATAGAAACATTAATATTATTTGCGGAAGTATTTTTTAATGCAATAAAATCAATGACCGGATTAGGATAAACTGTTATAATTTTATTATCATCAAGTTTGTGGAGCCCTGTGGCAGATGTAAAAATTAATTTTCTAATAGAATTTGTTGGAAGAGACTCATTTGTTCCGCTCCAATAATTTAGATTGAGGTTAGAGTCAAAAAAAGTAATATTTTTCAAATCTTGTATGTTCACACTTTTTTCAGTACCATCAATTGAAAGAATTCCAAGGTATACTGCTTGAGCGTGAATCTGTGTTAATCCCAACAAAAAGAAAAACAAAAAAAGTAGAATTTGTTTCATTGGTATTATGTTTAATTGTTCAAAAAAAAATATAAGTGTATAAAATACATTTATTATAAACACAAAGTTACAATGATTATTTTTATTATCAAAAGCTATTAATATTATTAACTTTCATTTTCTACTATATTGAATGATTTTTACACCCCGCACAAAGCACTATTTCTATATTTTTGTATAACAATAACCTAACGTAATATTTGCAAATGAAAAACAAATTAATTTCTTTTCTTATAGTAACTTTATTCGCTGTAACAGAGACAGTAACGGCTCAAAAACCAACTCAAAATGAATTAATTAACATATTGCAAAAAGTTAATAATTATTGGCAATCCACTCACTCTAATCCGGGAAATTCATTCTGGGATAACGCTGCATATCAAACAGGAAATATGGAAGCTTACTTTATTACCAAAAATCCGACTTATCTTAAATATGCAGAAAAATGGGCAGAGCAAAATGAATGGAAAGGTGCGAAAGGAAATGATGCTACCAAATGGAAATATAAATATGGTGAAACTGCCGATCATGTATTGTTTGGCGATTGGCAAATTTGCTTCCAAACTTATATGGATTTATATAATATAGCGCCTGATGAAAGAAAAATAGCACGCGCTAAAGAAGTAATGGAATTTGAAATGAATACCACAAGAAATGATTACTGGTGGTGGGTTGATGGACTTTATATGGTAATGCCGGTAATGACTAAGTTATATAAAACAACAAACAATCCTCTTTATTTAAAGAAGCTATATGAGTATTTCAAATATGCTGAAAGCATTATGTATGATCCCCAAACAAAACTTTTTTATCGGGACGAAAAATACATTTACCCTAAACATAAAACCGTAAACGGAAGAAAAGATTTTTGGTCTCGAGGTGATGGATGGATTTTTGCCGGATTAGCCAAAGTATTGCAAGACTTGCCTAAAGACTACAAATACAGAAAAACTTTCGAGAAACATTTTACTGATATTGCAAAAACAATTGTAAAGCACCAACAAAAAGAAGGATATTGGACACGCAGTTTACTTGATCCTGAACATGCTCCCGGTTATGAAACAAGCGGAACTGCATTTTATACTTATGGCTTATTATGGGGAATAAATAATGGATACTTGAAATGCCCAAAGTACAAAAAAGCGGCTTTGAAAGGTTGGAATTATCTATCTAACATAGCACTTCAACCCGATGGAAAAGTAGGTTATGTGCAACCTATTGGGGAAAAAGCTATTCCCGGACAAGTTGTGGATGCAAGTTCTACGGCAAATTTTGGCGTCGGTGCATTTTTATTAGCCAATTGTGAAATGATCCGATTTGTTGATAAAAACAAATGAAAAATCACTTAATAAAAGAAGTCTAAAATGCTTATTCCAATAGGATGTATGAAAAAACTAAAGATTACAATAGCTATAATTTCCATTTTTTTTATGTGGAGCAATATAAATGCCCAACAATTTATAAGAAATGGAGCAAAGTTATATGATTCACAAGGAAACATAATAAATGCTCACGGAGGCGGGTTTATTAAAATCAAAGACTATTATTATTGGATTGGTGAAAACAGAAGAAATGGCATTTTTGTATCGTGTTATCGATCAAAAGACTTAATAAATTGGGAATTTAGAGGCAATCTACTAACAAGAGACTCACATCCATCATTAGACAAAGCAAATATTGAAAGGCCTAAAATAATATATAATGAAAAAACAAAGCAATACGTTATGTGGATGCACTATGAATATAATGGAGATTACAATTATGCTCGTGCTGCAGTAGCGTATTCTTCCGATATAGAAAAAGCTTTCACATTTGTCAAAAGTTTTCGCCCATTCGGAAATATGTCCAGAGATTGTACTTTATATAAAGATGAGGATGGAACTGCTTATTTTATTTCAGCAGCACGCGAAAATTACGATTTGATTTTATACAAATTGACTGACGATTTCTTAGATGTAAAAGAACAAGTCTTAACTCTTTGGCCCGGAGGACATAGAGAAGCTCCTGCTGTAACTAAGCGTGGAAATTACTATTTTATGATTACATCGGGCTGTACAGGTTGGGAGCCAAATCAAGCTAAATATGCATATTCCAAATCACTGTTAGGACCTTGGTCCGAACTAATTAACATAGGAAATGAAACAACTTACCATTCTCAATCCACCTATATTTTACCTATTGAAAAGGAGGAAGGAGCTCAATATTTTTATGTTGGAGACCGCTGGAATGGAAACAGTTATTTTAAATCCACTTACGTCTTTCTTCCGTTGGAATTTTCCGATGAATATACAATGAATCTAATTTGGAAAGATAAATTTACATCTCATTAATACACAAACACAGATAAAATCTTTTATACATGAAAAATAAAATTTCCATAACAGTATTTATATTTTTAAGCACATTAGGTTTTTCACAATCATTAAAATCTCCCCTTATGGGTTGGGCAAGTTGGAATAACTTTGGTGTGAATATAAGTGAAAGCATTATTAAAGGACAAGCTGATGCAATGGTTTCATCCGGGTTATTCGCAGCCGGTTATAAATATCTGAATATTGACGATGGATTTTTCAATGGACGTTATTCGGATGGAGGTTTACGTATTGACACGGTAAAATTTCCGAATAAAATGAAATATTTAGCTGATTATATTCACTCAAAAGGTCTTAAAGCTGGATATTATTCGGATGCAGGAAGCAACACGTGCGGTTCACAATACAACGGACAAACCGGTGGTATTGGCGGTGGGTTATACAATCACGATCAGCAGGATATTGACACAATTTTCAAGAAATGGGGATTTGATTTTTTGAAAGTAGATTATTGTGGAGGCTTGGTTTTAAAATTAGATGAAAAAACACGCTACACGGCAATTCGTAATGCTATGAAAAACACAGGGCGTACCGATATTAATTACAATGTGTGCCGTTGGCAGTTTCCAGGATCATGGGTTACGCAAGTTGCTGATTCATGGCGAATATCGGCTGATATATCTCTAACATGGTTGAGTGTGTTGAATAATCTTGATAAAAACGCATATTTGGCTGCTTATTGTACTCAGGGACATTACAATGACATGGACATGCTCGAAGTTGGACGCGGATTAACTGAAACAGAAGATAAAAGCCATTTTAGTATGTGGTGTATTATGTCTTCTCCATTAGTTTTAGGAAATGACATGACAAGTATTTCAGAAACAACAAGGACAATACTTACTAATTCTGAAGTAATTGCCATAAATCAAGATACCACCGGATTACAAGCAAAAATAGTAACCGATAACGCAAAAGGATTACAAGTGTGGGCAAAACCGCTTAATGGAAAACTCAGTAAAGAACGAGCTGTTGTTTTATTTAATAGAACTGCGTCATCAGCAAATATGTCGGTTAAATGGAAAGATTTAAACCTGATAGGTCCGGCTGTTGTACGGGATTTATGGGCACATTCCGATTTGGGTAATATTGATTCTGTTTACACGGTAAATGTTCCTTCACACGGCGTGGTAATGCTCAAAGTAACGGGAACATCATCACAACTTCCTGAAACTTTTGAAGCAGAATACGGATGGATAAATAACTTCAATCTCACATCAAACAGCGTTGTAATTCCAAATCAGGGTCTTGCAGTTCAAGATACAATATGCTCAGGACGAGCCAAAGCAGGATGGCTTGGGAACAGAAGCGATAACTATTTGGAATTTAGAGATATATATGCAAATACAAACGGTAAATATACATTAAAAGTTACTTATATAAGTGCTGAAAACCGTAATGCTACAATGACGATAAACGGACAAGATACGCTACTTACAAATCTAAACTCAGGTTCGTGGACTGCATTAAAAACAAATACTTACACTATTTCTCTCAATAAAGGATATAATACTATTCGTTTTTCTAATTCTTCGGGATGGTTACCTGATTTTGATAAAATTAATATGGATTTAAATAAATACGAGGCCAATAACACAGGATTGAAAGAAAATTATTTAAACGATCAGATTAAGATATATCCAAATCCTTCAAACAACAAATTGGAAATAGATACTTCCCAGCAGCTTAAAAAAATAAGCATATTAACTTTGGAAAATAAACAAGTAATAACTTCAACACAAAAATTAATAGATGTATCAAAACTTATTTCGGGGACATATTTGGTTTGTGTTGAAACTGAAGATGGGACTATTGTTGAAAAAATTATTAAAAAATAAAGATTATCAATCAGATGATTTCAACTACAAAAATTATCATCCTAGTTTTACTGTAAACCAAAAAATTATTTTCCTTACGTGTGAATTATAAAAACAAAAACATATTACAATGAAAAAAAAATTAATCTTACTATTGACCTTTTCAGCTGCCATTTTAGCAGGTTTTGCACAAAACACGCAAGAAAATGATTGGGAAAATCCTCAAATATTTCAAATCAATAGAGAGCCGGCTCGCACTGCCTTTTTACCTTATTCAGATGCAACCTCAGCTATACTTGATGATTATTCTAAATCGCCTTGGTATATAAATCTAAACGGAATGTGGAAATTTAACTGGGTACCAAAACCGGCTGACAAACCTGTAGATTTTTACAAAACAACTTTTGACGATTCAAACTGGAAGGAATTTAAAGTTCCAGGAAACTGGGAGCTAAACGGTTATGGAATTCCTATTTATACAAATATGACTTATCCATTCCCCAAAAATCCACCTTATATTGACCATTCAGATAATCCTGTCGGTTCATATCGCCGTTATTTTGAGTTGCCTGACAGTTGGAAAAACCGTCGTGTATATCTTTATTTTGAAGCGGGAACTTCCGCTATGTACATTTGGGTAAACGGACAAAAAGTGGGTTACACTCAAAACACAAAATCACCAGCCGAATTCGATATTACTCCTTACGTTAAAAGCGGCAAAAATCTTGTAGCTGTGGAAGTTTATCGTTGGAGTGATGGTTCTTATTTAGAAGATCAAGACTTTTGGCGTCTTTCAGGCATCGATCGCGATGTGTATCTCTACAGCACTGAAAATGTGAGAATTTGGGACTTTTTCGCTCGTCCTGATTTAGATTCTAAATATAAAAACGGAGAGTTGTCGGTAGATGTTACTTTGAAAAATTTAGGCGAAAAAACCGAAGATTTAAACGTAGAAGCAACTCTGTTGAACGATGCAGGGAAAACTGTTTTTACAAAAATATTAAATTTCAATATTTATAATAATAACTCTGCTACAGAAACATTTACTCAAAAAGTAAAGTCTCCTAAATTATGGAGCAATGAAACTCCAAACTTATATACTTTATTACTTACATTAAAAGACAAAAAAGGAAAAACATTAGAAGTGGTTTCACACAAAATCGGTTTCCGAAAAGTGGAAATTAAAAATGGAAGTTTATTAGTGAACGGCGTCCGTATTTACATTCATGGAGTGAACATTCACGAACATAATCCTATCACAGGACATTATCAGGATTTAGAAACAATGATGAAAGACATACGCACAATGAAACAATTTAACATTAATGCGGTACGTTGCAGTCATTATCCCAATAATATTAGATGGGTGCAATTATGTAACAAATACGGAATTTATCTGGTGGACGAAGCAAATATAGAATCGCACGGAATGGGTTACGGACGTGAAAATCCTGCATTTCATCCCGAGTGGTTTGCGTCTCATTTAGATAGAACATATAGTTTAGTAGAAAGAGATAAAAACAGCCCAAGTGTAATTATTTGGTCGCTTGGAAATGAAGCCAGCAACGGCGATGTTTTCAAAGAAACTTACAAATGGATTAAAGAAAGAGATAAAACCCGTCCTGTTCAGTTTGAACAAGCCGGAGAAAAAGAAAATACCGATATCGTATGTCCTATGTATCCTTCCATTCGCTATATGAAAGAATATGCTTCCCGTGAAAATGTAACTCGTCCGTTTATTATGTGCGAATATTCACATGCAATGGGAAACAGTAACGGAAATTTTAAAGAATACTGGGATATAATCAAAGGAAGTAAAAATATGCAAGGAGGCTTTATTTGGGACTGGGTAGATCAAGGTTTTAAAGTGAAAGATGAATCCGGACGTGAATATTGGTCGTATGGAGGAGATATGGGCGGACAAAATTATACTAACGACCAAAATTTCTGTCATAACGGACTTGTTTGGTCCGATCGAGTTCCACATCCGGGAGCTTATGAAGTAAAAAGATTTTATCAAGATATTAATTTCAAAAATACCGACTTGGATAAAGGACTAATTTCCGTTGAAAACGGTTTTGCGTATACAAATCTCGGAGATTATAAATTCAAATATCAAATATTGGAAAATGGTAAAATAATTAAAGAAGATTATTTTGACGTTTTTGCAGCTCCGCTTACAAATAAGCAAGTAAAATTACCTCTTCCTGAAATTACCCCAAAAGAAGGAATTGAATATCTATTAAACTTATTTGCATTTACGAAAAAAAGCAATGATTTAATTCCTGCTGATTTTGAAGTGGCTCGGGCACAGTTTGAAATTGGTAAATCTGAATATTTCACAAAAAACAACATTTTAAATTCAGGAGCGCAAATAAAAGATGAAAAAGACAGAATCATACTTTCTGCGAATGGAATTACAGCATCCATAGGAAAATGGAATGGACTGTTGGAACGTTATTCTTCTGATGATAACAAAAGTTGGTATTTCAATAATTATCCGAGACCAAATTTCTGGCGGGCTCCAATTGATAACGATTACGGATGTAGTTTCCAAATAACAGCAAACGCATGGCGCGAAGCAGGTAAAAATACCCGTGTTAAAAGTATTGATGTAATTGATAATAAAATTACAGCAACAATTCAACTATTGGATGTATCTGCCGAAAATATTATCACTTATTCAATGGACAAAAAGGGGGTTTTAACCATCAATTCTGTATTTAAAGGTTCTGAAAACACCACCGAATTACCTCGTTTTGGGATGATTTTCGCTCTGAACGAAAGATATAGCAATTTTGAATATTACGGACGTGGACCTTGGGAAAACTACAGCGATAGAAATGTTTCATCTGAATTAGGTATATACAAAAGCAAAGTTAAAGACCAATACGTACCTTACACCCGACCTCAAGAAAATGGTTACAAAACCGATATTCGTTGGTTTACCCTAACCGATGATAACGGAAACGGATTAATGTTTGAAGGACTTCAACCGATTTGTGCTAGTGCATTAAATAACTATCCCGAAGATTTTGACGAAGGAAGCGTGAAGAAAAATATGCACTCCAGCGATATTACACCACGACATGAAACAATAATTTGCTTGGATTATTTGCAACGAGGAGTTGGAGGGGATAATAGTTGGGGAGCGCAACCACATAATGAATATCGTTTAAGAGATAAAAATTACAGTTATAGCTTTACAATAAAACCTATATAGAATCTTAATCCTTTGAAAAATAATAATAAACGCCATCATAACCTTTTTAGATGGCGTTTATTATTTTATATTGAAGTAATCTTAAAGCATTATTATTTCCCCTGAAATTGAAACACCTGCGTTTCTATATAAAACTCCAACCGGACAATTTTCAAAAGTCAAGTCGAGACATTTTTTCACTTTTTCTTTTGTTGCTTCCGTTTTAATTTTGAAAACATACGAAACGCTTGTAAAGGTTGCATCATCATCTGTTTTAGCCGCATCAAGTTCAATCTCCAATTGTGTGAATTCAACACGCATCTTAGCTGCCATTACGGCAAAAATTGTCCCAACACANCCTGTCAAACTCATACCACAAATTTCGAGTGCAGTTGCGCCTAAATCTGTACCATCTTTTGCTANCGGCAAGTCCATTACAATTTCGTGACCTCGGTTGTTATTCACAACCGATTCAAAATTTTTTTTCCATTTAAATGTAGATTTCATGACTATAAAATTTATCGGATTGATATTATTTTTTCTTCAAATTTACGAGTTTATTCTTAAACTTAAAAGAAAAAATCTACAAATTCAGCCTATAATCCAAATAAAAGTTAAATTATTTTNATAATGAACCTACGTTCATTATTTTTGCAAAATAATTATAGAGAATTTAAAATGCCAAGACCAAAAAAATGTAGAAGATTGTATTCGCTTCCCGACACAAAAGTTTTCAAACCAATTGGGATTCCAAGAAAAGAATTAGAAACTGAAGTTATTGAATACGATGAATATGAAGCATTTAAATTAGTTAGTTATGAGAATCTATCGCAAGAAGAAGCGGCAAAACGAATGGAAATTTCACGTCCTACTCTTACACGAATATACAATGCAACATTAGTAAAAATTGCAAAAGCCATTGTTGAGGGTAAANCAATTGAAATTGGAAGCGAGAATTTCACTTTTACCCAAAATCTTTTTCAACCGAAACGTTGCTGCAAAAACATCCAAATGCAAAACCGGAATGAAAATAATCACATTAACANATAACACTACATATAGCGAAAATCTGAAAGCGGAACACGGATTATCGGTTTATATTGAGANAGAAGATCATAAAATTTTGTTCGACACCGGAAAATCAGATGTTTTTATTCACAATGCAAATGAATTAAACATTGACTTACAAGCAATTGATACAGCGGTAATTTCTCATGGACATTATGATCATTTAGGCGGATTAATAAATTTCTTACAGTTAAACCAAACAGCAAAAGTATATTTAAAGAAAGAAATTTTTGATTATCAATACCTTTCTGTAAGAAACGAATTACAAAAAAACATTGGTTATCCTGAAGAATTGAAAGAGTTTACAAATCGATTNGTGTTTTTAGAAAACGATGTATTAATCAAAAATGAATTAGTTTTTATATCAAAAATTGACCATCCTTATCCACAACCGAAAGGAAATAAAATTTTATTTAAAACGGATGGTAAAACAAAAATACAAGACGATTTTTTGCACGAATTAATTTTCGCAATCAATGCTGTGGATGGATTATNTGTTTTCAGCGGATGTGCTCACAATGGGATTTTGAATATGTTAGCTACGGTAAAAAAANACTTTCCNGAGAAAAATATTAAACTGATTTTTGGAGGATTACATTTAATTGACAACAATGAATTTGTNGAAACAGAAACTACTGATGAGTTAAAGCATATTTCTCAAGAAATAATTAAATTATCAAATCAAGCAAAATTATACACCGGACATTGTAGCGGTAAAAATGCATCAAAAGAGATTGAATCTATTTTAGGTAACTGCTTNCACNTNTTTTATAGCGGACTTCAAATTAAGATATGAACCATTAAAAACACGATATTATGCCACACTTAGATCACAAAGGTCCNGAAGGAAAAGGACCAAAAACAGGAAGAAANCTCGGCGAATGTAAAAAAACAGAANAAGAACAAAAAACAATGGGCGAACTTGGAAAAGGACAAGGCAAACACCGTCATAGTTGTAATTCAGACGGTAAAGGAAAAAGATTAAAATACAACGAAACAAAATAAAAACAATAAAAATATGAAATTAGCAATTCCCGTAAACAAAAACAATCACGTGGACGGACATTTCGGACATTGTGAAGCGTACAAAGTAGTTACCGTAAACGAAAATAAAGAAATCATTGATTCAGAGATAGTTGAATCGCCAAAAGGATGTGGTTGTAAATCAGATATTGCTCATACTTTAGCCGATAACGGCGTTAGTGTAATGTTAGCAGGCGGTATTGGAGCAGGNGCAGTAAATAAGTTAAACAGTGCNGGAATTGAAGTTATTCGCGGATGTTCAGGAGATGTAGAAGANCTGGTAAANAAATATGNTGTAGGCGAAATTAACGACAACGGCTCCAACTGCAATCATCACGANCANCATCATAGCCACAGTCATGATCATCATCACAGCAGTTGTAATCATCACTAAATCTGANAATTAATAAAAAAATCAGCAAACTTTTATAGTAAGTCTGCTGATTTTTTATGTATCATCAAATATCTATTGCTAAATATTTATTCCTGATTCAAAGTTACACGTTTGAAATCTGTACAAGTTAAATGTTTTTTTGCAAGAAGCTCTTTTACAGTAGTTTTTCCTGCATCTTCACCACCGCCTTCATACTTTTGTTCTAAAAGNGTATAGTCTTTGTAGAATTTGTTCAAACGTCCGTTAGCAATAGCATTTACTTTTTGTTCNGGTAAATTAGCAGACTTTTCTGCTGTAACCGTAGTTATTATTTCACGAGCTTTCGCAGCATCTTCCTCCGTAATCCAACCTTTAGTAATATTTGATAAAATATGGTCTTCACTGTCTACGTGAGCAGGATTAATTCCGGCTTTTTTTAATGCTACTTCTACTTCTTTTGCTACAAGTTCAGCTTTTGTTTTTTCAAGAGCAACTGCTAACTCATTATCTTTTACCTTTTGAGGTACAGCAGATTCATCAATAGCTACCGGTGACATTGCTGCAATATGCATTGCAACTCCGTGAATGGTTTCATAATCTGCATCTTTTTCTTCAAAAGCTACAATAGTTGCAAGTTTATTTCCCGAGTGAATATATGATGTTACTGTACCACCTTTTACAAACTCATAATAATCTAATTCTAATTTTTCACCNGTAATNCCNGANCGGTCTGTAACCAAATCCGCAATGGTGCGTCCATCAAGCGTTAATGCTTTCAAAGCATCTAAACTTTCAGGTTTTTCAGCCATTGCCTTATCTAAAATAGTTTTTGTTAAAGCGATAAAATCTGCGTTTTTAGCCACAAAATCTGTTTCACATTTCAGAGCCAACACAGCTGCAAATCCATCTTTTGCATCAGCTAACACACAACCTTCAGAAGCTTCGCGGTCGCTACGTTTTGCTGCTACTGCTTGTCCTTTTTTACGTATAATTTCTATTGCTTTTTCAAAATCGTTTTCGGCTTCGATGAGTGCATTTTTACAATCCATCATACCTGCACCGGTCATAGTGCGCAATTTTGTAATTTCTGCCATTGTTACTGCCATAGTTGTATATCTTTTTAAGTTTTGTTTTATAATAAAAATGGGTTACCAGCTATAAAACGAAATTCATAACCCGTAACCCATAAGAGTTCTTTATTTGAAATTATTCTTCGTCTTCTTTGATGAATTTTTTAGCTACATTTGCATTCAAAGCAGCATCATCTTCTTTCTGTGTTCTTGGTTTTTTAGAAACACGTGATTTTCTTTCTTTAGTTTCAGGAGCTTCGGCTGCTTCTGCATCCACTTTTTCAATTTTTCTTTCTTCCAATCCTTCCTGAATCGCTGCACACATTGCATTCAAAATAACTTCTACTGATTTTGTTGCATCATCGTTTGCCGGAATTACAAAATCCACATCATTTGGATTTGAATTTGTATCAACAATACCAAATACAGGAATACCAAGACGTTGAGCTTCTTTAACTGCAATGTGTTCTTTCATTACATCCACCACGAAAAGAGCTGAAGGNAAACGNGTTAAATCAGCAATTGAACCAAGGTTCTTTTCTAATTTTTCACGCTGACGTGTAATTTGCAGTTTTTCNCGTTTTGAAATNTTTTCAAAAGTTCCATCGGTAGTCATTTTATCAATGGTGGTCATTTTTTTTACAGCTTTACGTATGGTTGGGAAATTTGTTAACATACCTCCTGCCCAACGTTCTGTAATATATGGCATTCCAATTGATTTTGCTTTATCGGAAACTACATCTTTGGCTTGTTTTTTGGTAGCTACAAAAAGAACTTTGCGACCTGATTTTGCAATTTGTTTCATTGCTGCCGCAGCTTCGTCTATTTTCACTACAGTTTTATGTAAATCAATGATATGAATACCATTACGTTCCATAAAAATATATGGAGCCATTGCCGGATTCCATTTGCGTTTCAGGTGTCCAAAGTGGCAACCTGCTTCTAATAATTCTTCGAAAGTTGTTCTTGACATTTGTTTTTAATTAATTTGTTTACATTCTTTTAAATTCTGTTTTTTTAGAATCAATTGACAGGTAGCTCAAAAAGATCCTGTCAATTTAGATACTAAACCTATATTTAGCTGACAGCCAACAGTTGATAGCTTTCAGCTTGAATATTAACGTTTTGAGAATTGGAATCTCTTACGTGCTTTTGGACGTCCAGATTTTTTACGTTCCACTTCGCGTGGATCGCGAGTCATAAATCCTTCTGCTTTTAATGCTTTTTTGTCTTCCGGATTTACTTTTACCAAAGCACGTGCAATAGCTAAACGAAGCGCTTCTGCTTGTCCTTTGAAACCGCCTCCTTCTAAATTTACTTTGATGTCGTATTTTTCAGCAACGCCTAATTTATTAAGCGGTTGTTTTACTACATATTGCAAAATAGGTGATGGAAAATATACGGCAATATCGCGTTTGTTAATGGTAATTTGTCCTTTTCCTTCACTTACGAAAACGCGAGCAATTGCTGCTTTTCTTCTTCCTAATGCGTTTATTACTTCCATATCGGTTATTTAAGTGAGTTTAAATCTATTTGTTTTGGTTTTTGTGCCTGCATATTGTGTTCTGCACCTGCAAACACGTATAGGTTGTTGATAATTTTATCGCCGAGACGATTTTTTGGCAACATTCCTTTTACAACTTTTTTTATCAAACGTTCAGGACTTTTTTCCATTAAATCAGCAGGAGTGTATTCTCTTTGTCCACCGGGATAACCTGTATGACGAAGATAAACACGACCAGTCCATTTATCGCCTGTAAGACGTACTTTGTCTGCGTTGATAATTATTACATTATCGCCACAATCAACGTGAGGAGTAAAACTTGGTTTGTATTTGCCACGCAAAAGTTTAGCTACTTTTGAACTCATACGTCCCAACACCATATCGGTAGCATCTACTACCACCCATTCTTTCTGCACCGTTGCTTTATTGGCAGAAATGGTTTTATAACTTAACGTATTCACTTTATAAAAAATGTTTTATTATTAATAATGTAGTCTTTTTAATAATACACCAAACATTATGAAAGAGGCTAATCGGCACATAATGGGGCATTTAACTCATTAAAAAAAGACCCTTTATAGGGGATAATAAACGGACTGCAAAGATACTGCTTTTGTTTTGATTAACAAAAATATTTGAGAAAAAATTTCGGCGGTTGATTGAAGAATTTATGGAGAAATTATTNCCAACCTAAAAACAACTGTATTTCAGGCGATTAAATATTTATTTTTNAATATCTTAAGTAAGTTCTCCCGCACCTTCGCGTACAATTTCAGGTTCTTCCCCGGTACAATCAATTATTGTTGAATGAATTAAACCACCGGAACCGCCATCAATAACTAATGAGACTTGTCTGCCGTATTTTTCTTCAATTAATTCAGGGTCGGTGATGTATTCGGTAGTTTCATCGTCGGTAAAAATGGAACTTGTCATAATAGGATTACCAAGTTCGCGCACAAGTTCCAAAGCGATAGCATTTTTTGGCATACGAATTCCTACCGTTTTTTTATTTTTGAAAATTTTGGGGAGTTTGTTGCTGCCATTTAAAATAAAGGTAAAAGGACCGGGAAGATTTTTTTTCATCATTTTGAAAGCGGTATCGTCCATTTTGGCATACTCGCTTACTTGGCTTATTTCGAAACAAACAACCGATAAGTTTGCTTTTCGAATGTCTTTTTCTTTTAACTTTGAAATAAATTCAACACCTGATTGATTGTAAATATCACAACCAAAAGCATATACCGTGTCCGTTGGAAAAATAATCACTCCGCCGTTACGCAGCACTTCGGCTACGTGACGTATTTGGTTTATATTCGGATTTTCTTCGTAAATCTTTATCAGCACGTTAGTTCACTATGAATGATGAGTATAAAACGATGAATTTTTCAGCCCGCAAAAATAATCAAAACTTTGCATCAAACAAAAAATCCTGCAAACAAAACTGATTGCAGGATTCGTTATAAAGAATTTGAAACTTTATTTTTTCAACTAAAAAGCATCTATAATTGCTTTGAAATCAGCTGATTTTAAAGACGCTCCGCCAATTAAACCGCCATCTACATCGGATTTTGAAAATAGTTCTTTTGCATTGCCTGCGTTACAGCTTCCACCATAAAGTATGGTAGTATTTTCAGCTATTTCTTTTCCATATTTTTCGGCAATCAAACTGCGGATGTAAGCATGAATTTCTTGCGCTTGGTCGGAAGTCGCGGTTAAACCTGTTCCAATAGCCCAAACCGGTTCATAAGCCAATACAATTTTACTAAAATCGTCGGCTGAAAGATTGAAAACAGAACCTTCCAATTGCGCTTTTACCACTTCGTTTTGTTTGCCTGCTTCGCGTTCTTCTTTTAATTCTCCAATACAAAAAATTGGTTTCAATTCGTTTTTCAAAGCCAANAATACTTTTTCCTTTAGGATTTCAAAAGTTTCTCCGTAATATGCGCGACGTTCGGAGTGTCCTAAAATCACATAATTTGCTCCGGTTGATTTTACCATTGCCGCCGAAATTTCTCCCGTATAAGCTCCGCTTTCTTTGTCGGCGCTGTTTTGTGCAGCTACATTAATTACGCTTCCTTTTACCAATTCAGCAACAGTTGCCAAATGTATAAACGGCGTTCCGATAACGACTTNACAATTAGGTTTTGCATNGGTTAAAAGTGTTTTTAATTCTGTAGCTAAAGCTACTCCTTCCTGCAGGGTTTTATTCATTTTCCAATTTCCTGCTACAATGTTTTTTCTCATTTTAGTGTATGTTTGTATATTTTGCTTGTTATTAATTCTGTTTTCAATACTAAATCTTTACTCAACTGCTCAATTTCTCAACTGCTCAACGCCAATTAATAGTCTCTCCAGTTCCATTTTCCTTTGATAATTCCGTTTTCTATTTTCACAAATCCGGGATTAGCACGTATAATGGTTTTTAATGTTATCGGGTCTGTTTTATAAAAAGGGAATGTTACTTTAGTTTGCTGTACAAATTCTGCAATATCTTCATCGGTTGAGCCGGTTAGAGCATAAAAACGCTCGCCATTTTGTTTGGCTTTATCATAAAGTAATTCAGCTTTATCAGCTCCTGCTTTTGACGTTTTAGAAACATCGTACATTATAACCAAATTTACAATTCCTTCATAATGAATTACATCTTCAGTTATGTCATTTTCCTGCGCGTCAACAATTTCAAAATTATGTATAGGCGGTTCAAAACCTTTTGAAATAAGCGTAGTTTTCTGGTCTACAAACTTCCAAGTACTGTCTTTGGGATAATTATCAATGGTAAATTCTTGTTGAACTCCATCTTTTTCATAAATTAATTTTGTATCGTATTTGTCTGTAGGTTTACCTTCGGGAACTTTCATTGCCTCCGGAATGTTTACGCCTACTTTATACGGACGAAAATCAATCATCGGTAAATGACGATAACTGTAAATGGATAATCCCACGCTGAAAAGTATAAAAACCAGTATTAAAGCCCATTCTACGCCGGGGAGAAAAAGGTTTCTAAGTTTTTTATGAAACAACAACAAGGTTATTATTAAAGCTAAAAATAAGAGATTTTTATAAAAAGTAGCCCAATTGCTTATTACCAATGCATCGCCAAAACACCCGCAATCTGTTACTGGATTTTTCAGAGCAATGTAAAGAGTAAGCGGAAGCATTATCAAAATAAATGAAAGGGNAACAATAGAAGTTTGTTTTAGCTTTATTTTGAAAAGNAAACACACTCCGATTAAAAATTCGAGCGTGGAAAGTGCAATTGCCGTGGGAAATGCCAAAGNAAGAAGCGGGATAAAGTTTCCTCCAAACGCCGTAAGGTAATCTTGAATTTTATATGTGGAACCGAGAGGATCAATCGCTTTTACAAAACCGGAAAAGACAAANACAACTCCCAAAAATATGCGAAAAATGCTCAACAATANATTAAATGTTTTTTGCCAAATAGTCATTACTNTTGTTGTTCTTGTGTCTTGGTATGTNCGTCTGTTTTCAAACATTTTATTGGATTTTCTGATCTTTAAACGTTAAAATTCCATCTTTATTAAACCAAAAACGGCATAATTTATCATATCGAAATAATTGGCGTCAATNCCTTCGGAAATTAACGTACTTCCCTCATTATCTTCAATTTGCTTCGTACGAAAAACTTTCGTCAAAATTAAATCGGTNTACGATTGAGTTCGCATTAAACGCCACGCTTCATCGTAATCGTGATTTTTCGCCATCATCAGTTCTTTCGCTTGCGNAATGTATTTATCATACAATTCTATCGCTTTATCATCTTTCAAATCAACTGTTTCAGAATATCCTAATTCCAACTGTATCAACCCAATAACTCCATAATTCACAATCCCAATCAACTCGGGACNAATTCCNTCATTCACTTTTGTTTCGCCTTTCATTTCAATGCTCCGAATGCGGTTTGCTTTTATAAATATTTGGTCTGTAACAGATTGTGAGCGAAGAATACGCCAAGAAGCGCCGTAATCTTTCAGTTTTTTTGTAAAAACATTGCGACAAATCTCAGTTACGTGGTCGTATTGTTGGTTGGTAGTATTCATTTTTTGCTGAATTGAAGCACAAAATTAGTAAAATATTAAAGAAAAAGCAAAAATATCATTTTAGAACTTTATAATGGATATTTCTGCAAAAATGGTATGATTCTTTAAAATCTAAGCATATTTCTTTGTCGCTTTGAATTCATTTTCAATATTTTGTTCACGATGAACCAATTGCACTTCCACCCCAAATTTTTTATGAATATGTTCCGCCATTTTTTGTGCAGAATAAACCGAACGATGTTGTCCTCCGGTGCATCCGAAACATATCATTAAATTTGTAAAACGTCTTTCGATATATCGTTTTATAGACGCATCCACCATTGTATAAGCATTATCGAGAAATTGGATAATTTCGCCGTCTTTTTCTAAAAATTCAATTACGGCATCATCCAATCCGGTAAGTGAAGAATAACGTTCATATTTCCCGGGATTNTTTACTGCGCGGCAATCAAAAACAAAACCGCCGCCGTTTCCGCTGTCATCGTTNGGAATTCCTTTTTTATAAGCAAAACTATATACTTTTACTACCAGCGGTTTGTGTAAATTAACATCCTGAAACTGTTTCAGTTCCGACATTTCACGCAACACCTCCATCATATAAGGATATTCTGAAAAATCATTTTGCGATACNAATTCCCGCAAATTATCCAACGCATACGGAATGCTNTGNAAAAAATGTGGTTTTTTCTCAAAATATCCTCTAAATCCATACGCTCCGAGCACTTGAAGNAATCTGAAAAGNATAAAATGACTCAAAACGTGTCTGAATTCCGTTTCATCTACCTCCATATANTTTTTAAGAGATTGAATGTANGTNTTTANNAAATCATCTCTCAATTCNCCGTATTGCGCTCTTGCCTGCCAAAGAAAAGACGCCACATCGTAATAAACAGGTCCTTTTCTTCCTCCCTGAAAATCAATAAAATATGGCTCGCCGTTTTTTATCATCACATTTCGGCTCTGAAAATCACGATACATAAACGTAGTGGTTTGAGAACGCAACAGAAAATCCGCCATTTTTTCAAAATTGTCTTCCAGTCGGTTTTCCTGAAACTCTAAACCGGTTGCTTTTAAGAAACAATATTTGAAATAATTCAAATCCCATAAAACGGAACGTTCGTTAAATTCCGGCTGCGGATAACATTTATTAAAATCAAAACCCTCAGCTCCAAGCACTTGAATTTTTGGAAGCAATTCCATTGTGCGATGAAGAATGGCTTTTTCTTCCGGAGTAAAAATTCCGGTAAGCCGTCCTTTTTTTATATAGTCAAACAAAATAGTATCTCCTAAATCCTCTTGTAAATAGAGCAATTCGTCTTTTGAAACCGACAAACATTCCGGCACAGGCAAACCTTTCTTCTTAAAATGACGAGCCATATAAATAAAAGCACGATTTTCTTCCACCGAAGTTCCTTCCACTCCGATAAGTGAAATTTCGTCATTTTTCAGACGAAAATATTTTCNATTNGAACCGGAAACTGTTAATTGTTCTTGCGTTTGTGCTGGCAAACCTGTTTGTTCTTTAAATAATCCTCTTAATGATAGCATTTTATAATGTNTAAAAATAAATGAAGAATGTTTTGCAAATTTAAGAATAAAAAGAATTATAAGAAAAATTTACGAATAAATCTCATCGAAATAATCTGCATTCCTTAACATACGTTTGGAGTCCAAAACTTAAATCATTCAAACTTTTTTTGTATTTTTGCAGACTTATTTTGTGAAATAGTTAATGTTTAAATGGTTGAAGTAGTTAAAATGGTAATTTATTCCAATCCATTTAATACGCGAATTAACTGTTTTGCTAATTAATCAATTCAAAAACAATGAGTATAGAATTAAGTGAACAAGAACAGTTCAGACGCCAAAGTTTGGCAGAATTACGCAACTTGGGAATTGATCCATATCCCGCAGCAGAATATCCTACAAATGCCTTCTCTGCCGACATAAAAGCCGATTTTAAAGATGATGAAGAACCAAAAAGACAAGTTTGCGTTGCAGGACGTATTATGAGTCGTCGTATTATGGGAAAGGCTTCGTTTGTGGAACTACAAGACAGTAAAGGAAGAATACAAATTTATATAAGCAGAGATGATATAAATACCGAAGCGCAACCCGAAATGTACAATACTGTTTTTAAAAAACTGTTGGATATCGGTGACTTTATCGGTATAAAAGGATTTGTTTTCCGCACACAAATGGGCGAAATTAGCGTGCACGCACAAGAATTAACGGTTTTGAGCAAATCGTTGAAACCGCTTCCGATTGTAAAATACAAAGACGGCGTTGCTTACGATGCTTTTGAAGATCCTGAACAACGTTACCGCCAACGTTATGTAGATTTGGTTGTAAACGATGGAATTAAGGATATTTTTTTAAAACGCACCAAAGTATATAACTCTATGCGTGAGTATATTAATAATCAGGGTTGTATCGAAGTTGAAACTCCTATTCTTCAGTCTATTCCGGGCGGTGCTTCAGCACGTCCTTTTATTACGCACCACAATGCGTTGAACATTCCTCTTTATATGCGCATTGCCAATGAATTATATTTGAAACGATTAATAGTAGGCGGATTTGAAGGCGTTTATGAATTTTCAAAAGATTTCCGTAANGAAGGAATGGACAGAACGCATAATCCTGAATTTACTGTGATGGAGATTTATGTGTCTTACAAAGATTACAATTGGATGATGAATTTCACCGAAAAAATGGTGGAAAAAATTTGTTTGGATGTAAACGGAACTACCGAAATTAAAGTTGGTGATCGTGAAATTAGTTTCAAAACACCATTCAAACGCGTTACAATGATTGACGCCATTAAAGAACATACCGGAATTGACATCAACGGAATGAATGAAGAACAGTTGCGCGAGGTTTGTAAAAAACTCAACGTGGAAGTAGATGAAACAATGGGAAAAGGCAAATTAATTGATGAAATATTTGGCGAAAAATGTGAAGGAAATTACATTCAACCCACCTTTATTACCGATTATCCGATTGAAATGAGTCCGTTGTGCAAACGCCACCGCAACAACCCTGAACTCACCGAACGTTTTGAATTGATGGTAAACGGAAAAGAGTTGGCAAATGCATATTCAGAACTAAATGATCCTATTGATCAGCTCGAACGTTTTCAGGAACAACTTAAACTGAGCGAAAAAGGCGACGACGAAGCTATGTTTATTGATATGGATTTTGTGCGTTCGTTGGAATATGGAATGCCGCCCACATCAGGTATGGGAATTGGTATGGACAGATTAGTGATGCTTATGACNGGTCAACAAGCTATTCAGGAAGTNCTTTTCTTCCCCCAAATGAAACCGGAAAAAGTAGCGGCACAAGATTCTACCGATAAATATATTGCACTTGGAATACCTGAAGAATGGATAGAAGTAATTAAAAAAGCAGGCATTACCAAAGTGAAAGATTTAAAAGGATTAAATCCAAATAAATTTCACCAGGATATTTGCGGTATTAACAAAAAAAATAAACTGGATCTCAAGAATCCATCAAAAGAAGAGGTGCAAATGTGGGTTTCAAATGCTGAAAATTTAGCATAATAGAAACAACTTTTATTCTTGGAAAACGTTTTTTATTTAGGATAAATAACACATANAACAAACCTGATTTACAATATATTAATCATTTTCAATTAATAGATATAATTCATAAAAATGGTTATAGAAAGCTTAGAGTGGAATAATCCCAGCGTTAGCTTAGATACAATTTTAAGTAAATCTTCCCGAAGCAGCAACGAAAATGTTCGTTTAGCTATTATGGGTGGAGGAAGTTGGGCTACAGCGTTGGCTAAAATGGCTTTAACCAACTTAAAATCAATTAATTGGTATATGAGGCGTCAGGAACAAATTGACGAATTTCTCCGTTCAAGCAAAAATCCTTCATACCTCACCGGCGTAAAGTTCAATACCGATCGAATTCATTTTTCGAACGATATAAATAAAGTGGTCAAAAATTCTGATATTTTGGTTTTTGCCACTCCTTCTCCTTTCTTAAAACAACATTTGAAAAGATTGAAAAGAAAACTGGATGATAAAATTGTTATTTCAGCAATCAAAGGTATTGTCCCCGAAGAAAATTTGATAATTTCAGATTATTTTCATCAATATTATAGCGTTCCCGATGAAAATATTGCTGTAATTGGAGGTCCTTGTCACGCAGAAGAAGTTGCCTTAGAACGCCTTTCCTACATTACAATAGCCTGTAAATCAAGAGATAAAGCACGTTTTATTGCGGAAAAATTAAGTAATGAATATATTCATACCGGAATAAGCGATGATGTTTTTGGTCTGGAATATACTTCGGTAATGAAAAATATTTACGCTATTGCTTCCGGAATTTGCCATGGGTTGAAATATGGCGATAATTTTCAAGCGGTACTTATTTCCAATGCAGCACAGGAAATGGAGCGCTTTTGCAATGCCGCAAGTCCTCATCACCGCGATATAAGTGAATCGGCATTTTTAGGCGACTTATTAGTTACGGCTTATTCCAAATTCAGTCGTAATCGTCTTTTCGGAACTATGATTGGAAAAGGTTATTCGGTTCGTACGGCGCAATTGGAAATGGAAATGATTGCCGAAGGTTATTATGCGGCTAAAACCATTCACGAACTCAACGAAAAATTTCAGGTAAATATGCCGATTGTGGACGCTGTGTATGAAATTTTATACAACAGAAGTTCTCCTGTTTTAGAAATAAAAAAATTGACGGAAAATTTGAAATAATGTTTTTGGTTTCGAGTTTCTGAATCTTATATCTTGACTCTTGGTTCTTGGTTCTTGGTTCTTGACTCTTAGCTCTTGATTTCAAACTACTGTCTATTTGATTATTGACTCAAAAATAAAACAAACTCAAAAAACATATAATAATGGAACACATTAAATTATCTATTGAAAAAGCATACGGATTTATATCTGCAGAAAAAGTCGCGGGTTATAAATCAGAAGCAAATGCTGCAAATGCTGCTTTGCACAACGGCACCGGAAAAGGAAACGATTTTCTTGGCTGGTTAAACCTACCCTCTTCTATTGATGATGCACATTTGAAAGATATTGAAGATACTGCCAAAATTCTTCGTGACAACTGCGAAGTGGTAGTTGTAATTGGAATTGGAGGAAGTTATTTGGGAGCAAAAGCGGTAATTGACGCACTTTCAAACAGTTTTGACTGGCTGCAAACAGAACGAAAATCGCCGGTAGTGGTTTATGCTGGGCAAAACATTGGCGAAGATTATCTTTACGAACTTCAACAATTATTGAAAAATAAAAAATTCGGTATTATTTCAATCTCAAAATCGGGAACTACCACCGAACCTGCATTGGCTTTCCGTTTGTTGAAAACACAATTGGAAAATCAACAAGGAAAAGATGCAGCTAAAAAATTAATTGTTTGCATTACCGACAAAGCTCGCGGTGCGCTGCGTACGCTTGCTGTAAACGAAGGATTAAAAACATTTGTTATTGAAGATAATGTCGGCGGACGTTTCTCGGTTTTATCGCCTGTTGGTTTACTTCCAATAGCTGTAGCAGGTCTTGATGTCCGTGAATTTGTGAAAGGCGCAGCTACAATGGAGGTATTTTGCGGAGTAGAAACTTCTTTTGAAGAAAATATCGCTTGTCAGTATGCTGCAGTTCGTAACGAACTTTACAAAAACGGTAAAAAAATAGAAATTCTGGTAAATTATCATCCAAAATTACATTTCGTTTCAGAATGGTGGAAACAACTTTACGGAGAAAGCGAAGGAAAAGACCATTTAGGAATATTTCCCGCTTCGGTTGATTTTACTACCGATTTACATTCTATGGGACAGTGGATTCAAGATGGAGAACGTACCATTTTTGAAACAGTTATTTCTGTAAAAGAACCAAATCACAACGTAATTTTCCCAACATCAGAAGATAATTTGGACGGATTAAATTTCCTTGCCGGAAAACGTGTGGACGAAGTAAATAAAATGGCGGAACTTGGAACTATGATCGCTCACATGGATGGCGGCGTTCCCAACTTGAAAATTGAATTGCCAAAATTAAACGAATTTTATCTGGGAGAGTTGCTTTATTTCTTTGAAAAAGCGTGCGGTATCAGCGGATATATTCTTGGAGTAAATCCTTTTGATCAACCCGGCGTAGAAGCTTACAAGAAAAATATGTTTGCTTTACTCGAAAAACCCGGTTACGAAGCCGAAACAAAAGCGATTAAAGCGAGATTGTAGTTTGTTGATTAGTTAATTGGTTAAATATATAATAATCGGGTGTTGATTCAAAACCAACACCCGATTATTATTATGTATTAATACATTCTTTACTTTAATTGTGTACTTTCTGACGCTTCCTTAATCAACTTATTTGCTTCAGCTTGAGCATCGTTGTATAATTTATCTGCTTGTTTTTGAGCTTGTTTCACCAATTCATCCGAACCTTTTTTTGCCAATGCTTTTGTTACCGGATTTGTTGCTTTTGCCACCAATGAATCGCCACGCATTTGCGCTTGTTCTACTAATTTATTTCCGGCAAGTTTAGCATTTTCTAAAATTTTATCGGCTTTTGCTTGCGCTTCTTTTAATGCTTGTTCTCTTTTAGCGTTTACTTGCTCTGTCACTTGGGTTTTGGCAGCTTCCACTTTACTTAAAACTTCCGTTTTCTTTTCTTCAACAATACTTTGTACGGTACTTGCCAAATCAAGTTCTATTTTTGGTTTAGTAAAAGTCCCCCCTATTTTGAAACCAATATTTTGGAATTTTCCTAAGTTTAATTTATCCGGTAGTTTCACCTTTCCGGCATAATCAATGGTTTGATCTAAGCCGGTACTTCCACCCAAATTCATCTGTACATCGCCCCATTTCAAATTAAACGGTTTGGTATTTACTTTGCCGTCTTTAATTTCAAACATCAATGAAATATCTTTTAGAACCATATCGGAGACATTATTCAATTTTAATGAATTTGCCAATTGCGAAAAC
Organism: uncultured Paludibacter sp.; assembly: GCA_900498215.1. Taxonomy (GTDB): domain Bacteria; phylum Bacteroidota; class Bacteroidia; order Bacteroidales; family Paludibacteraceae; genus UPXZ01. The sequence goes on from LR026962.1 coordinate 922,058, forward strand.
GCTGTTACCTCTTTTATAGCTACAGAATTGGTATTTAAGGAACCGTTGCCAAGTACCGAAGCCAGTACAGGCATCATATTATCCTGCAAAAGTGTGTTTAAAGATAATTTTGAACTAAATTTTCCGGCGGCTTGATCAAAAATAGGAGCAAATTTTTTCAACATATCTACTTGACTAAAGATTTCGGAAAAAGAAATATCTGTTAAATTTAATGCTAAATCCACAGCCGGTTTGGACGGATTAGACGTGCTGTAAGTTCCCGTTAAACCCATCTTTCCTCCAAAACCATCGGTACTTAAAGTATTTATTTTCAAATCGCCGTCAGCTAATTTCATACTTGCAGTTGCATTGGAAAAATTCATTTTATCGTAAATGAGTTTTTTGATATTTCCCGTAAGAGCTAAATCCAAATTTTTCGGCAATTTTATCACTTGTAGAGACGATGTGTCTTTTTCATTTTTATCAGAAGACATAAAATCATTCAAATTCATCAAGTTTGAATTAAAATTGAAATCACCTTTCAACGTTTTGTCCCGAAGTGCATACGCCAGATAATTTTCCACTTTTCCGTCGGCAGACAAATCATTCTGACCAATTTTCATCATCAAATTAGTCAAATTCAAGAAACGATTGTTGAATTGTAAATTTGCATTGCTGACAGAAACATCTTGTGTCATCTCTTTCATTTTCAGCAAGATATTTTTCACATTCACTACGCCGCTGAATTTGAAATTTTCATACTGATTCTTGTCAACATACGACATTTTTCCTGCCGCATCCACATTCATATCAAGTAATCCGTTCATTTCCGTCCCTTTTTCAAGCGGATAAACGTTTTTAATCATTCCTAAATCAATTTTTCCTATTGCTTTCAACGCAAAATCGAGGTCGGAAACAGGAGTGATTACGTGTAAACTTCCTGAAAACGGATTTCCTCCCATATTGAAAGAAAACGTAGGAACATCTACGACTGTAGCATCCAAACTTCCGCCGGGATTTGTTATGCGGCTTGCGATATTAATTTTTTGTACCGGTTTGGGTAAATTCGGATACTGAAACCAAGCGTCTTTTACATCTAAATTCAAGTCAAAAGCCGGATAAATCGAATCGGTCATTTTTCCTTTCAAAAATCCATTTAAGTCCACTTTTCCATCCGCTTTAATATCTTCAAATGATTTAGCGTAAACCGCAGGAATTAATGACAGAATTGATTTGAAATCAACTTTCTCCGAATTCAGTTTTAAATCCATATTATAACCATCATCCAACATTTGCACCCAACCATTTACAGAAAGCGGAATAGCATTTATGTTCATTATATTATTTGCCAACGTATAAAGTTTTTTGTTGAAATCAGCTTTTATATCGGCTAATACATTTACTTTCAACTTGCTGGCATATTTCATTCCGTTGCTCCAATAATCCAACGAATCAATCGATGTTTGAGTTATCAATGTTGTACTATCGGCAGTAAAGTCGCCCGAAAGATGATGATTGAGAGTTTTAAGACGTACTGTCATATCGCTTTGTTCGTCAATATAAACGATATTGGAATTTTTTATTTTGAAATCTTTCAGCATCATTTTAAATGTGGATGCGGTAGTGTCTTTTTTTGCCGTTGAATCCGTTTTCACAATGTCCCAATTAGCGCGTCCGTCTTTGAGTACGTGTGCAAACACATCGACATCGTTAAATTCCAACTTTTTCACATCGTAACCTGTGTCTGAAAATAAACTTTTCAGGTTTACCACCAGATTAATGTCTTTTCCATAAAGTAAAGTGTCCTTACTAAAATCGCCCGTTCCAATAATTTTCAAATCCTTCAAACTTAATGAAGCATCCGGGAAATTACGGAATAAGCTCACATTCAACTTATTAAAATCAACATTGGCATTTAATTGTTTATTTAATTCCTTTTTAGCAATTTCCATTATTTTACCCTGAAACGCAAACGGAATTACAGCCAATGCGGCAAATACAAATAATATAATTGAAAACACAATAATAAGCGCTTTCTTTCCTTTTTTAGTAGCCATAATGAATTGATAATTTATAGGTTATAGTTCGCCTGCTTTTGGCAGGTTTATGGTTTGTTGATTTTTGTCAAAATTATAACAAAATTTTCAAATTATAAGTTTGATAGTGAATTAACAAAAATCTTTCCAAAAAAAGAAAATACTTTCAGAATTTGTTGAGTATATTTGCGCATTAATAAAATGATTCATTGTTTCTCAATCTTTTATTCATTTTAGACCTATAAAATTAAAAAATTAAGCAGCTAATGCACTCTCACAACGAACATACCCACTCTCATACGCACGAGGTAAAAAATATCAAAGCAGCGTTTTTCTTGAATTTCTTTTTTTCGTTAGTAGAAATTGTAGGAGGAATTTTCACAAACAGCGTTTCCATACTTTCGGACGCCATTCACGACATGGGCGACAGCATCTCACTTGGAATGGCGTGGTATTTTCAAAAAATTTCCACTAAAAAAAGTGATACAAAATACACGTATGGTTACAAACGTTTTTCTGTAATGGGTGCGCTAATCACCTCCATCGTGCTTATTGTAGGAAGCGTTATTATTTTAAGTGAAGCCATTCCGCGTTTGTTTCATCCGCAAGAAACGCAAGCAAAAGGAATGTTTTTACTCGCTATTTTGGGTATTATAATCAATGGAGCCGCACTTTTTCAGCTGAAAAAAGGAGATAGTTTGAACGAAAAGGTGGTTTCACTTCATTTTCTGGAAGATGTACTGGGTTGGGCGGCGGTTTTAATTGGAGCTACTGTAATTTATTTTTGGAAAATTTATATTATTGACCCTATTCTTTCCATTGCTATAGCTTTATTTGTATTGCGGAATGTGTATAAAAACGTGCGGGAAATTTCACGTATTATTTTACAAGGAACTCCACACAGCATTGAAACAGAAAATCTGAAATCAGAAATCCTCAAAATAGATGAAAACATTCAATCTATCCACGATTTCCATTTGTGGACTGTAGATGGAAATTATAATGTATTAACCATTCATCTTGTATTAAAAGAAAAAAGAAACCTGGAACAACTTTCCGCATTGAAAGATAAAATACGCCAAACCCTAAACGAAAAAGAAGTGGAACATGCCACTATTGAATTTGAAACGCCAAACGAAGAATGTTGTTTTGAAAATTGCTGTGAGTAAAAATAAGAGAAGAAAGTTAAAAACATTTTAAATATTTATAAACAAAAAAGCGACTAATTATAGTCGCTTTTTTTGTTTATTTATTCTGTTCTTTTGCCCAGCTGTCTTTGAGTGAAACGGTTCGACTTTTTTTCTAAAAATTTGATTGGCAAAATATTTCAGTTTATTTCATCTTTTTTTATATCTCTATAATTTTTAGGTGTTTCGCCATAAACTTCTTTGAAACACTTTATAAAATACTGAGATTGATGAAAACCTGTTAAGTAAGCTATTTCGGCTACTGTTAAATCACTATTGACCAATAATTCACTGGCTTTGTTTAATCTAACGTGTTTTATAAAGGTATTTGGAGAGTCTCCGATAAGCATTTTAAATCTTCGGAATAACACAGTTTTGCTAACATTCATTTGAGATGCGAATTCTTCTATTTTAAATTCTTCGTCTGTTATATTTTTTTCAATTATTTGCATTGCTTTATTCAAAAAATCGTCTTTAGGTACAGTTGACAATTCTTTTCCTTTTTGATTAAAAAATGAAGTTAATATTTGTTTTCTTCGGTGTATACGTGTAGCATAAATATTCAAGATTTGTTTCACAAACCGTTCCATATCAAAAGGTTTAGATATATAAAAATCAGCTCCTGTTTTATAGCCAATCAGTTCATCTTCGGGTGACGATTTTGCAGAAACAAGCACTACAAATATATCGGAATATAAGGAATTTGATTTTATTTTATTGCATAAAGTCAGACCATCCATTTCGGGCATCATTATATCTGATATAACAATTTCGGGAAAATTTGTTTGAATAAAATCCAGTGCTTCTAACCCATTAGCAACTGTAGCAACATTGAAATGTTCCGACAAGCGTTTTTTAAGGTAATTTCGCATTTCATCATTGTCCTCAACAAGCAAAATTGACACACCATCATCAATTTCAACGGCATTATTCTTTAAAGTTGGTTGCTCCATATTATGCGTATTGAAATTTATTCTCTGAACAGGTATTTTTAAATAAACCGTAGTTCCATTATTCGGTTGTGAGTTTATTTCTATAGTACCTTGGAGAATAGTTACAAACTTTTTCACAATATAAAGTCCTAATCCAAAACCACGTGTAATGCTCGATTGATTATATTGATAAAACTTTTCAAATATCATATTCAGTTTATCCGGTTCAATTCCAATTCCATCATCTTTCAACGTTATATTAAGAACACTTTCAACATAAGACAAATGAAGCATAATTTTACCTTTTTCAGATGTAAACTTAAATGCATTACTCAACAGATTAAATAGAATTCGTTCAAATTTTACAATATCTATTTTTATTGTCAAAGGATCAATATCTGTATTAAAACGGAAATCTATTTCTTTTGATTTTGCCAAATACCTAAAAGATTCTACTATTACTTTTATAAATGAAATAATCTCAATTTCTCTTTCTTCTAACGTAATATCAATGGCCTCAATTCTTCTAAAATCCAGTATGGTTTTAAATACATCAGAAAGATATATGGCATTCTTATTAATAATACTTACTTTCTCTTTATTTTCCGTAGAAAGTTCATTCGATTTCATCAAATCTCCTGCTGGAGCTACAATGAGTGAAAAAGGAGTAAGTAAATCGTGTGATAACCCTAAAAAGAAACTCTCTTTTTCAAGTAAAATTTCCTCCTTTTTCTTTTTTTCCATTTCAATTGTTCTGGCTTTTTCTAAACGTTTAAAATGATTGATAATGAGGTATAAAATAAAGACAAATAACAAAACTGCCGTGACAAATAATACAAAATAAAACCAACCTGTCTTATACCAAGGAGGAATTACAACAATATTCAATTTCCATACTAAATTAGGAGTTTCATTTGCATCAATTCTTTTAATAATTAACGTATATTCCCCAGGTTGGAGTTGAGAAAAAATTATGGGTTTATCAATATCAAAAAACTGCCAGTTTTGACTAAATCCATCTATTTTATATTGATAATGATTAATGTAATTGTTCCATCCCACCTGAGTAAAAGCTAATGATACCCATTTACATCGATAAGAAAACTCTATATCCTTAACATATTCCGCTTGATATTTTAACACAACCTTACCATATATTTTTTCACCAACATTTACTTTAGAATGGTCTATTTGTAATTCCGTAAAAACAATCTTTGCATTATCGGGTTGATTGAGTGCAATTTGAGGATCAATGGTAACTAAACTTTTTTCCCCTCCAAATACTATACAATTTTTACCATTTACTTGAGAAATAGTAGAAGATAAAAATAACTGATTTCCATATCCTCCTAAATTAATCTCCTTCAAATTTTTATTTTTATCTTGTAAACAAAAAACTCGGCTACCCACAGAAAACCAAAGATTGTGATATGCATCTATAATGAGATTTGTAATAGCTTCTTGCGGCAATAGACCCAAGAAAGGAACCTCAAAATTATTATTTACATTAAACTTACGTAAACCAGTTGAAGTTCCTAACCATAAACAATGGTTTTTTATATCAGAGGCAATACTATAAATCATTTCTGAGAATAATGGCTTCTGAGAATTTTCAAATTTATTCTCCTCTATATTAAACAAATACAAACCGCTATGCGATGCCACCCATATTCTATGATTATCATATTGAGTTATTCCTGTTATTTGACCGATATTATATAAATAATAAAATTTGAATTTTTCAAATATCTTTAATAAAGGATTGTATTTTGCCGAGATAAGTCCATTTTGTTTGGTTCCAAACCAAAATGTGTCATCTTTCGATTTGAAAATAGAAGTAACTTTTGCAAATGCCTTATCGGCTTGAAATAATTTATAATTAATTTCTTCCGGTTTACGTTCATTTAGGGGCGAGATATAAATCCCCTCATCATCATGACCAATGATTATTAGATTCTTATCTTTATAAATTGTGAGAATAAAATTATATTGTCCCCCTTTATAAAGTCCGTTATCTTTTTTTACAAGAGTTGAATGAGAAATATCATAATGATAAAGTCCTTCACCTTCAGAACCTACAATTATTTGATTGTTATCTAAAGACTTGAGGGCATATACAGCAGCATAACCACTCAAATTTATAGGAGAGAATGAACTAATCCCTTGGTCGGCAGTACAAATTTGAAACAACCCGTTTCCGTAAGTTCCTACCCATAAATTGTTATATGAATCTTTCATTAAACTCAATATAACCAAAGGCTTGAACTGTTTATCAAATGATTCTAATGTGTGTTCTGTTACATTAAATCTTTTTAAACCTTTTCCCCAAGTACCTATAAATATGTCATTATTTGATTCTGAGTATAATCTGTAAACCTCATCTTCCTTTCCGCAAAGTGGTATAATGGTTGGATTCTGTTTATTTTTAGCGTCAAACAACACTTTTAATACACCTTCATTCCATGTTGAGCATAAAAATGAAGTACTGTCATTTGTTTTAAGTAATTGACTTACCACCGGTTTTGTATCTACACTATACCATTCTTTTTTGTCACAATTATAATAATACAGTCCAGCATAAGTTCCTGCCCAAATGTAATTTCGTGGTTGCTCTATAATTCCGGAAACGATAAATCCACCGAGATGTACTTGGGTTTTGAATTTTGTTTTTATATTATCTAAGGGCACTAATTCAAACAATCCTTCCTCCCAGCTTCCAAGCCAAATATGTTTTTTGCTGTCCTCAAAAATAGAAGTTACTCTTTGTGGATATTTATCAACTAACTTACTGATGTGAGTAAACATTCCTTTTTTAGGATCATATACATCTAAACCTCCTGTTTTGAACCCAATCCACAATAGTCCTTCCGAATCAAAAAATAGAGTTTCTATGTTATTTTCACTGATTGTATTTTTTGTACCATTTCCTTTTTTATATACTTTAAATACTTTCCCGTCAAAGCGACACAAGCCATCATTTGTAGCAATCCAAGTATAATTTTCATTTGCACAAATAGCGGTAACATCAATCCCAGAAAGTCCCTGAATAGCAGTATAGTGTGTTATTTTATTTGCCATTGAAGCAAAACAAAACACGCTAAAAAAGTGAGTTATAAACAAAAAAAGTAAGCGATGATTAATTTTCATTACAGCATTATTTCGATGGCACTTCGAAGGAGTTTTATTGTCAAAAATAAAAAATTAATTCAATATATAATTTGTTATTGTCTTGTTTTATTTCACTATTTATGTCAAAAATCAGTATGAATACCAAAAAACTCAATTTTATTTTGTATAAATTCAATCAATTTATTCTGAATCTAAATCTGTCGGATTATAATTAGCATTCCATAAAAGGTATCTTTTATACTGGCTCTGCATTCTTTGCTTAAATTTATTCCAATCTCGTTCTGATTTAGGCGACCAAACCACTTCACTCATTGCACTTAATCTGGGGAAAATCATATACTCAACTTTCTTTGGATTATTCATATATTCCGTCCAGACATTCACTTGAGCACCTATTACATATTTTAATTTCTTTGGATTTACTGATGTAACCACAGGTTCAAAGTTGTATACTTTTTTTACTGAAGTAACCCCTCCCCAATTAGCAACTAATGAATCTTCTTTCGCTGTTTGTGGATAATCAAGATAAAAACCATAACTTGGAGTCATAATTACTTTGTGATTTGTAGACGTACCTTTTACACATCCTGAAGATCCATCTCCTCTCCAACTCATAATGTATGCATCTGTCTTTATATCGTCATCTAACGTTTCATCCCAAACAATTATTTTGCGTCCTTTTTTCTTTAAGTAATTCTCTATACGTTTTGTCAAATAGGTTTGCAATCCACGTTCTGTGGAAATTCTTTCTTTTTTCATCCTTGCTTGGCATTTAGGACACTGTTTCCACCTATCTGTAGGACATTCATCGCCTCCTATGTGAATAAATTTTGAAGGGAAAAGTTGTATCACTTCATTCATCACTTTTTCAAGAAATGTAAACACACTATCATTCCCTACACAAAGTACATCTTTCGAATATCCCCAAATTTGAGAAACTTGATAGTTACTATGAGTACATCCCAAATATGGATATGCACTTAACGCCGCTAAACAATGTCCGGGCATTTCTATTTCTGGAATAATTGTTATATATCTTTCTGCCGCATATTTTACAATTTCTTTTATCTGCTCTTGGGTATAATATCCTCCGTAGCGTTTATTATCATTGCCTACCCCGGGATACACACCTATGATTGTACCATTTCGCCACGCTCCTATTTGGGTTAAACGTGGATATGATTTTATTTCCAGACGCCAACCTTGATCATCACACAAGTGTAATTGAAAATAGTTTAATTTATGATAGGCGGCGTAATCTATCATTTTCTTTATAAAATCTATAGAAAAAAAATGACGGCTCACATCAAGCATTATGCCTCTGTAAGTAAATCTTGGACTGTCATATATTGTAACAAAATGTACAATAAATGAATTTTCATTTGCTTTGGATGGTTCCATCAACTGAAGTAAGGACTGAATTCCATAAAAAACTCCCGTTTCAGAACCCTCTATAAATACTCCTTTTTGGTTAACTGTTAATTTATAACTGTCTTTTTTATATTTTGAACTATATTTTAATCGAATTAATGAATTCGTATTATAATTTCCCCGTTCGGCTTGATTAAATTTTACTCCATAATATTGTTGACAGTAATCGTTTAAAAAATTAGATGATTTTTCTAATTTTTTATCAAAACAAATAAAAGAAGAAGGAGTCAAGGTGATTTCACCATACTCACAAAAAACCATATTCGATGGAGTAGGAATAATAGATTGAGCAAGAATATTTTGAAATAAACTTATAAATAATAATAGATATGTTATGAATGAACGCATTTTATTATAATATTTATTCTTTATTATTCCGATTTCAATTTTATTATATATTCTGGTATAAATCTCATACTCTTAATATATGATTTTCCTTTGTCGTTGTTGTCTACTTCACGGTCAAAATATATTTTGTCTATATGTTGCCACGGAGTAATCTCAAGACTCAAATCAGCGCATTCCATCTGACTTTGATTCCGTTTCATGTTTACAGTCCAGGTGCTATTATTATTTATATTATCAGCAATTAGATGATTATTTAATCGTAGAGAAGCAATATCTCCAACATAATCCATCGCTAAATATAAATTATTTAATCCTTGCATATAATCACAAGGAACGTGAATTGTCCATTCCTTGAAATCAGGTATAGATAAATTTATTATTTCCGATAATGGCGCGGTAATTAAAGGGGTGGTAAGATTTAACGGATAAACAGGTTTTTTCCCGTATATTGCAGGTAAATAATATAATTCAGATGATAACCAAGATTGATCGGTAGTAAAATCTAATCTTTCCGTATTATAATACTCCACTATTAAACGAGCTGCAAATTTCTTTTCCCCTTCTTGCACCGGAAAATCCATCAATAATACATTCTCTCCTTTTTTTACATATCCAGTTACATCAAGTACATTTAGTTTATTTGGTTCGATATTTTGCGAACACCAATTTTCATTTATTCTAAGCTTGCATTCCGATTGACAATAAATAATAAGTTTTGCCCATTTTATTAAAGCCGGATTCATCGAACTGAATTCTTTTTGGAAGATTTTATGATATAACTCATTATCAGGCGTTACTTTTTTAACGCTCGTTACAAGCCATTTGGCTTTTTCTAATGCTCCCTTCGGCTGTACTGTACAGTTGACTCTTCTTTCAGGCTGGTTTAATGGCATTTCTTTTAAAAATGAAGATTTCTCAAAATTTAGTTCCTGAATTATCATATTAGGAATAGTATCAAAAGCGCATAAAACATTATCACGATAATAAAGGGTTGATGTGGAGATAAAGAAATGCTTTTGGTTATTATTATTCAAAATCCAACTATAAAGCCCTTCATTTTTTGATAATATTATAATTTGAGATTTTTCTCCGTTATTTTGCTCAATGGTAATAAAGCAATCTTTTGAAGTTTTCAAATTATACACAAACCATCCGTTCTCTTTCTTTTCCACTTTTCCATTTGTTGACACGACATTCAGGATATTTTTTCCATCAAATGAAAATTCGGGTTCTATATCATTAGATTGAACAAATACCCACGTTTTATACTCTTTTGATTCATACAGAGGCTGAGCGGTAGCATATCTTAAGTTAACACCGCCCAGATTCATATTAAAAGGCCAAACGAACATCGTACTATCCGATATATCAATAGGTTTGGATGGAAAAATAAGCGTTTCTTTATTCAATTTAATGGAAAAGCGTACATTCGCTTTTTTAGAAGTGGTACAATTCCGGCAATAATTAATGCCAAATAAAAATCCTGAGTTATCTTTTATTCTAGCTGCGTACTGAAAATCATCTTTTTTCTCTGTTGCAAATACAGGTTCATACGGCGCTAACTTATCGCCAAATTCATTTAAAAAGTAATTGAAATTCTTTATTTCAAAATAAGACTTGTTTAACAAACCGCTTTCACGAATGGCAGCTTGAAAATCATAAGAAATTGGAGATAAGTCACTCCAATATCCGGTTTCATCTTTATTTTCTTCCATAGAAGAATACACACCAATAGGATTGGAAGCTCCTGCAAAAATGTAATAGCCCAGTAAATTTGCTCCTGAACCCACCTTAGCCATCACCATTCCCAATCCATCTATCGGACCTATAATTGGACGTCTGTGTTTGGACACAAATATACCAACTCCCATCTCACACGTAAAATAAGGTATTAAATTATCATTCTTACCATCTTCTTTCTTAACCTGAGCATTTCCAATAGTAGGATCATCTCTAAAATTGCTAAAACTATAATTGTTTCTTTCTGATATTTTTTTTATATCAGGTACCCACGATTCATCAGGATAACCACCCCATAATGGAATCATTTCTGCTGCAGGAACCGAACTTTCTCCCCAACCCGTAACTGTATAAAGAGGTACATCCAGACCATTTTTTATTGCTGTTTGCTTCAACCATATCATATAAGGTTCTCCGGCTTTCCCTTTCCAATATTCGTTTTCAAGCTGAATTCCAATAATAGGTCCATTGTCTTTAAACATTAAACCTTGTAATTGCTTACCAATTTGAGCAAAATATCTTTCAACATAACTTTTATATACAGGATCTTCGGAGCGATCTACTATGTAATTTTTATTCAAAATCCAATCCGGAGTTCCACCGTTCCTTGCTTCTCCATGAGACCATGGACCGATTCGAGGATATACATATACTCCTAATTTACCGCATAATTTTACAAAACTTCGTAAATCTTTGTTCCCTGACCAGTCAAATTGCCCTTCAATTTCCTCATGATGATTCCAGAATGAATAAGTTGCAATAATATCAACACCGCCAGCTTTCATTTTCAATATCTCATCTTCCCAGCAATTTTTATCCATTCGCGAATATTGCAATTCACCCATTACGAGGATTTTAGGCTGTCCGTTTATTTTTAAATATCTATTGTTTACAAGAACAGATTTTCCTTCAGGATTCGTGTTTGTACCCATTTTAAAATAATCTGATTGTATAACAGGATACTTTTGACGAGAAGCGTCAAGAGTATAAATAGTTTGAGAAAAAACCAAGTTAGCAAATGACAAAAGGAAAATTATCAATATATTTTTTATGTACATATTTATAGTGATTAAAAAAGTATATGAATATAAATTTTATAGAATAATGAAAAGTGTTACACCTTTATAAATACCTTTTTCCGGTATAAAAATAATAAAAACAACCAACAAACTCCAATATAACCAATTGATAATATTAGTGAAGCTAACGAATGAGGAAACTTCGAGGCTATTCCTCCCAGAAAAAAGTCATCAATACCCCAAAAATTAACTATAACTTGAGCTAAGTAAATTGTAATTGTGTTCATACCAATTACTCTGAAAAAAAATGCCCATTTACGCCATTTTATTACGTCTATTATCCAATAGAAAAATGCGAAAAGCATAATACTTATTCCGCCTGCTAAAAGCATAAAAGAACTTGACCACAGCACTTTATTTACAGGAATTATCTTGCTTGATATTAAAGCGATTAGTATCAAAAACATACCTATTCCTAAATAAGTAATCATTTTTCTGGTTGGTGTATGATTGATATAGCCCTCCAAATATCTAGTAGTTAACATACCCAATAATGCAGTAGCTATCGCTGGTATAACACTCAATATCCCTTCAGGATCATAACTTCCATTATAAAGAATTCCTGGCAAAAACCACCTGTCAAACTGGCAAACAATATTATTCTCAGGAATAAAATGATCTGTATTAATAGCATTTGGTGATATTAAGAATAGATTTAAAGTAGCATACCCAACCACAATTATTACAATCCACATGATGATGGTTCTCATTCTACTTGAATACATATAAATTAACGCTGCAAACAGCCACGCAATCCCAATATGTCCCAATACACTTGCATAACGAATTTTATCAAAATCCAATCGTAAAAATCCATTATATATCATTCCTAATATAACTAATGTAATAGCTCTTTTTATTAATTCTAATATAATTTTTTTATCCGATTCCTTTTTTTGACGTTTTTTCCCTAGTGAAAAAGGAAAAGAAAGTCCTGCGATAAACAGAAAAAGCGGAAATACTAAATCCATTATGTGGAATCCATTCCAAGAAACATGCTCCATTTGAGCTGTTAACCAATTAAAAGTTTTTCCGCCAAATATTTCATCTAATGCTTGTACTAATCCTGTAGCACCCATAATCCAAATCATATCAAAACCACGTAATGCATCGATAGATTGTAACCGTTCATTTTTTAGTTCCATAAAATCATTTTTTTATTAATATCCAATTAAATCAAGCACTTTTACTTTTTTACCATTAATTACAACCGATTTATCTTTCAAAAATGAAATTAAATTATTCCAGTTTTTATCATTTGAATCATACCACATTTTTTTATCAAATATTCCGGAATAAGATTTAAAGCCAGTTTGTGGTATTTCTAATGGACCAATATATAAGTTGTTTTTTAAAAAATTATTTGTTGTGTGTGTAGCTTCAAAAGCAAGCGTAGGTTCTTCTATGTAAAAATAATTATTTTCAATAAAAGTACTATCTGCATAACCGTTCCAATTATCCGCACAAATTATTCTTTTGTCCATAAAAGAATATTCCTTTTTCATAACATAGAATATATTATGTTCTATATGACTATTTTTTGTATCTCCGGTAATATGAATCACTGGAGAAAAATATTCTTTTTTAGGAGGTACTATAAAATTTCTGATTCCGTCATTTATACTTACATTATATCTTATTACAGTATTATTATTACCTATAGAAAAGTCTGTAGGCCACCCACCGGAATTGCAGAGCAGTAAAAATCCTCCATCATTATTATAACTTAAATTATACTGAAACAGAGAGTTATTGCAATTGTAATCCGAATCAAATCCATATCCGTCAACCTTAGATTTATGATCACTAACAATATTATACTGAATGAGAGCATTATCACATGACCAAGGCCAAATACCGTCACAAGCTTCTGTAGGTGGAAGAACATCAGTTCCATTTTTCATTACATTGTATTCAACTATAGGCGATTCACAACCCACAGGAACAATTCCATCTCCGGGAACACCATCCAATTCGTTATTTCTTATAATTACATGCAAATTCGGTTTCCAGTATTTTCTTATCCAATTGCCCCACATCATTATACCGTTACGCGTGCAATCCTTAATTTTACAATTTTGCACCGTAAGTCCATCAAAATTTGAAGGAACGGAATCTTTTTCATTTCCTTTTAAATTTCGCAGCAAAATGGCTTGTCCTGCACCAACATCTTTGTGGATATATCCATCGCCCTTATATAGAGAACCATTAACATCGTGCACATACAAATTTTCAAGAACAATATTTTTTCCAGTACCGTAATTATATAACTCAATCAATACACCCGTCAAATGAGGCAAAGGTTTTTTAGTTTTATTAGAAATCTCAATATCTTTCATCACAATATTTTCAGAATTATAAATATGTATCATCTCTCGCTCCGTTCCATTTCCTTTAATATGAGGCATCTTTTCTCCTCCATATTTTCCTATTACAATCGGATGTTTTTGTGTTCCTTTTCCGGAAAAATAGAGTTTTTCATAAAAAACCATCCCCGATTTTAGTAATATACTATCTCCGGCTCCTACGTTGAGCGTTGCAATTTTCTTTAACGAGCAAAATGGTTTTTTCGGTGAGATTCCTACATTTTTATCATTCCCTTTTTGAGAATCAAAATAATAGTTTTTCCCAAATATAAAACTCCCTTGAAGATTTATCCCTATTAAAATCAGCCCGGTTATTAACAACTTAGACTTTGTACTACTCATAATACTTTAATAATTTTATGATTCTAAATTACCAATCGTCAGTTCTGAAAGATGAAATTGGTAGTCCTCCTGTGCCAAAAAGTTCTCCTACTATAAAATTTTTGAAAGCGTAGCGTACCGCAACCGGTTTATCGACCAATTTTGAGCTACAAACTACGGTTCCGTTATTTTCATCAATGTAAGCATCTGCTTTTTGAAATACCTTGTTATCTCCAGCTATCTCAAATAAATTCAACGTTTTACCGTATGATGTTATGCCGTTAAATTGTTTTTTAAAATGAATAATAGCTTTATTTTCTACAATTTCAATTTTATCAAATTCAGGACTTTCAGCTTCAAATCCTTTTATATCGTACGTTTTAGATAATGCCAACAATGCTAATCTCTCACCTACTTCTTTTTTACGAGATGGATGTATCACATATTCTTCACCTATATCTAAAAGTACAGCCATTGCGCTATTTGGAATTATTTTTAAGGATTTTAATTGCGCTTCACGTAAGTATGCAGATATTTCAGGCCACTGAGGTGTAAAAAAATTCCAGCATTTATATTCATAAGGTGCTATTTGAGTAAAGTAAAAAGGAAATTCTCCTTCGTCCCAAATTTTACGATAATCTGAAACCATTGCTGCCACAGAAGAAGCATAACGAGGAACATTAAATATATTGGATTCTCCCTGATACCAAAGCATCCCTTTTATCGAATAACCTACTATAGGATTGACCATTGCATTAAAAAGTGCAGTAGGCGTATTGGGTTCATTACTTACGGGGTCATCACAAACATTGGGAATCGTAATATCGTTAAATTGACGGCATGCCTGCGAAGTCATCCAAGCTTCTACAATTGAACCGCCATAACTCGCATTAATTATACCAACAGGCACATCTAATGTATTATTAATCATATCGGCAAAAAACCAAGCTACCGCAGAACAATCGCCTGTGTTTTCCGGCGATGCTTTTTTCCATCCGGCATCCAAAGAATCCAATGGTCGGTATGAACCTGTAGCGGGAATATTTATAAAATGAATTCTCTTGTTTTTTGAATGTAATATAGCTTCATTAGAGCCAGTCACAGGTTGATTATAATACCCTTTAAGTGGCATACTCATATTTGATTGACCGCTTACAAACCACACCTCTCCTATGTATACATTTTTCAGTTCTATTTTTTTGTCTGCCGAAATTACAATACGAAAAGGTCCCGCTGCGGATGGAGTAGGCAATTTTGTTATCCATTTACCTTGTTTATCTGTAATCGTCTGAAAAGTCTTATTATTCCACGAAGGAGTTATATAAACTTTATCGCCGGGTTTTGCCCAACCCCAAATTGGAACGTTGNCCTTTTGTTGCAATACCATTTCATCCGTAAATATGGAAGCTAATTTTAACGATTGGCTACTCGCACTAAATATAATGAAAGATAAAAAACTAATTATTAAAATCTTAATTTGCATCATAATGACTATTTATTATACGTTGCTTGTTTTATATTTAAATTGAAGACAATAAGAAAAGATCACTGTTGATTATATGAATTTTATAGTTTCACCGTCTGTTATTATTTCTTTATGTCCAATATATTTTTTCTGATTTTTTCCTGTTTTTGCTTTCTCTGCTGATACGATTATTCTCCTTGTAAATTTTGTATAGTCCATTTTTTATTCCAGATAATTTCGGGAATTGTATCCGAAAAATGAATTGGCAACCAAATGTATGAAGAATTTATTAAATCTTTCTTTTTCCATTTATCAAACATAGCAATAAAAACATTCTCTTTACCTTGTACCGGCAATACAAAAGTACTTTGCGCGTAAAAAGTAACCTCAGCGTCTTTTCCTTTACAAGGATTGCCCATTAATGTCCATTTACCTAACATAGAATCCGCTGTGGCATATTTTGCCTCATTTGGATCCCATCCGGTACATCCTGAAGTTATCATATAATATTTCTTTTTGTACTTAAATACCGCAGGCGCCTCTCTTGATTCGTTAATAAAATTCTTTGTGAAAACACCGGTGTGATTTAAATAATCATCTGAAAGTAAGGATACAATTATGGTTTTATTCCAATTAGATGAAAATATATGATAAGCCCTTCCGTCATCGTCTTTGAATATAGTTTGATCCCGGCTATCCATTCCATTTGGTCTTTTTGAACCTAAATATTTAAATATCCCTGTTGGTGAGTCGGAAACAGCAACTCCGGCATGNGCTTTTTCATAATCGGGACTTTCAATATGCATCCACATTACAAATTTATTGGTACGTTCATTAAATATTACTTTGGGACGTTCTATTACCTGGGATGGATGCAATTCAGATTTACTATCCGTTGAGGGCGGTAAAACAATACCTTCAAATTTCCAATCTAACAGATTTTTTGANGAATAACAAGATATTCCTCCCGCGTCAGCTCGCCAACATTCCCAGGTTTTCACTTCTTTCATTAAATATGTATTTTTTCCTTTGAATTCTCCATACCAATAATATGTTCCGTTGTGATACAAAATTCCCCCACCATGTGCGTTAATGTTTTCTCCTCGTGTATCTTTCCACATTTTACCATTTATTTTCTCGCTGTCCTTATCTTTTAGCTTAGCGCAACCTATAAAGATAAAGATAAATATAATTACCCAGAGAAGTATAACACGCATATTTTTTCCTTTTTCCATTATTTATTTTTATGTAGTAAAATTGTTATCTCTTTTGAGCCAAGCTCTTCGTTACTTATTCTTAATTTTGCTTTACTCGCTTTTCCTTTTGGTTTTAGTATCGTTAAAGCCCTGCCTCTAAATGTAAATGGTGTATTTGATCTAAAACTTTTCATATCCGACGGATTCGCATTACCCGAGAAAATTTCACATTCTCCCTCAGCAGAAATATTTAATTTTTTATCTTCATCCGGTACGACATTACCTAAATCATCTACCAACTCAATCGAAATATATGACAAATCATTCGGAGAAGCACTAATCATTTTTCTATCAGCTTTTAACCGAATATCTGTCGCTTTCCCTGTTGTTTTTAATTTCACGCTATCAATTTCTACGCCCTTATTAATCGCTATTGCCTTTAATTCTCCTTTATGGTAAGGAACATAAAATAATGCNGTATATTTNTTTTTATTATCAGTACTGATATTTTTCCNNTCAATCAATTTATTATTCAGATAAATTCTCACTTCTTCACATTTTGANATTACTTTNACTTCCATNGGTCTTCNTTCGTTTCCATTCCAATTCCANCTTGGTAATTCATCGGGCCAGCCCCAGTAACTTACGTTTTCTTTTTTACCTTNGGGCTTGGGCGAATGAACCAACATTTCAATTTTAGAGATATCCCATACTACTTTTCTAAGATANGATTGCGGCTTTATATTTCCACAAATNTCAATATCCCCACACCAGCTNTTAAACCATGGATAATGCATAAATTGAGGAAAAGATGTTTCATTTTCATTATAATAAGCATTANTTGCTATTCCCGCCTCACCCAAATAATCGAATGCTGTCCATATAAAGTCACCGATTATGTATGGATGTTTTTCAACTAAATCCCAATTAACAGCACGTTCTATAGCAGTGCTTTCGCTCCCATAAATTATTCTATGAGGATAAGGTTTGTGGTCATTTTCATATTCCCACCACATATAGTTATATCCTGCCACATCTAAATTTCTAAATGCCGGTTCCAAATCTCTCCATTTTTTATCAGGATTATCCCACGCATCATTGATGGCAGCAGTAATAGGACGTGTATTATCCAATGCTTTTATTTGTTGATTCAAGCTCTTCGCAATCATTACTCCCGTAGAATCAGCACGTTCCTGAATTTCGTTTCCAATACTCCACATAATTATACTTGGATGATTTCTATCCCTACGGATCATTGATTGCATGTCTACAATATTCCATTGATTAAAAAAGCGATGATAGTCTTGAGGATTTTTTTGTTTTTGCCATTGGTCGAAACATTCGTCAATCACCAAAATACCAATACTGTCACAAGCTCGCAAAAACTGCTCGGAAGGAGGATTGTGTGAACAACGTACTGCATTGAAACCATTTAATTTGAGTAATTCTACTTTTCTTACTTCCGCCCTATCGATAGCTGCACTTCCAAGTAAGCCATTATCGTGGTGAATACATCCACCTTTTAATTTGATTGTTTCTCCATTAAGTTGAAATCCTTTTTCAGCTGAAAAGTTGATAATCCTTATCCCAAAAGGTAAGGAGATTGAATCGGTGAGTTTTTGATTTACAACGGAATATAATTTCGCAGTGTACAATTCAGGCGTTTCAAGCGACCATAAACGAGCTTTTTGTATTGTCAATATAGTTGATATGACAGCGGTATCATTATGTAAAACACTTGTCGTCGTTTTATTTTGAAAAACCTGTTTTCCTTTGTCATCAAAAACTTTAATTAAAACACACCCATTGGATTTCGTGTTTACTTTACCGAGTATTTCGGTGGAAATTTTAACAACAGCATTGTTTTTATCCAATTTTTCTGTTGTAATAAAAGTACTCCAACTATCAAGATGAATTTTATTTGTTTTAATTAATTTTACATGTCTGTAAATGCCTGAACCTGAGTACCAACGACTATTTTTCCCTAAATTAATTACTTTTATCACAATCTCATTTATCAAGCCCGGAGCTTTACAGAAATTTGTCACATCACATCTAAAAGAAGTGTAACCATAAGGGTGGTAATACACTTTTTTCCCGTTAATCCAAATTTCTGACTCCATATAAATACCTTCAAAATAGAAAGTTATTAATTTATTTAAGTCTGATTTCGACAAAATAAAATTTTTCCTATACCAACCTATTCCACCTTCTTTATAACCGGTGGCGTTAGAACCAGATGCCTTCTCTGAAAATGGCAATTCAATACTCCAATCATGTGGGAGAGTAACTTTTTCCCATTTAAATTGGTCTTTATATTCCGGTTTATTGTCGCCAAGATAAAATTCCCAATCATTGTCAAATGAAATAATTCTTTTTGCAGTTTCTTCAGCACAAATAGATTCCAGTGTGAAAAAACCGCAAAGAATTACTATTAAGATATAAAGTTTAGATTTCACGAATAATGGAATGATCTAATAACCTGGATTCTGGATTAATGCCGAATTTTTATTAATCTCACTTTGAGGTATTGGAATTAGATAATGACTGTTTTTCCAAGAACGTGTTTCAAAATCAAAGTCTTTATATATTCCACTTTCCACTTTTACACCTTTAGCATTTGAATATCCTTCAGTCCCAATCATCCAACGACGAACATCCCATAACCGATGACCTTCCCAAGCCAATTCTACTCTTCTTTCGTTTCTATAACGCGCCATAAGTGCATCACCTGATTCGGTAATATCAGGCATACCCGCTCTATTACGTATTTTATTAAGAGCTATTTTTGCATCTCCATCTTTATGTAANGCTATACAAGCTTCAGCATAATTTAATAATACTTCGGCGTAACGTATTTGAATATAAGGTTGAGGTTGACGTGAACCATAATACCAAGTATTCTCTCCATCTTTATTTGAAATAAATTTCTTGATATAGTATCCCGTAGAACCTCCATTATTATAATCAGCACCTTGAGTAATATCTATCGTTGTTGGATATAATGTGCCCCAAGAGTTATAATACCATGAGGAGCCATTGTGAAGAATTGTTCCATCAAATCTAGGATCTCTATTGGCATATGGATTTGCAGATTGAGCATTGATATTAAATTTACTTCCATCAACATTCTCAAAAGCATCAGCAAGGTTAGCTGTTACTTGGTTTAATCCCCATCCTCCATAAGAAGGCGTTCCACAAATCCATGCTAACCAATCTGTAGCCCAATAAGGAGTATTTACTTTGTCGTATATAGTAATAAATATTTGTTCATTTGAATTCATTTGTAAAAATAAGTCTTGAAAATTAGTAGCCTTATCAGCATTTACGTCGTAAAGTTCATATCCTAAAGTCATTACTTTTTCAGCGGCTGTTTTAGCAGCTGTATATAATGCTTCTTGATTATTAGTTGTATAACCAACCAATTCAGGATGTGCATATCCTCCTTGCCAAGCTGTACTGTGATGTAAGTCGCTTGCAGCATAAAGCAATACTCTCGTTTTCAAAGCATAAACAGCTCCTTCTGTAGCTCTTGTTTTGTCTGTCTGATTCGTTAATTTACCATCTGCTACTGCTGCATCCAAATCCGCCACAATAAAGTTAACTGTTTCTTCAAATGTATTTCTAGGTACTTCATAATTATCTCCAATATTCACTACATGATCAATAATAGGAACGCCTCCATATTGAGTCATTAATAAATTATAGAAATAAGCACGTAAAAAATGTACTTCGCCTATTAATTGATTTTTCTCATCTTGATTTGCGAATGGAGTTCTATCCACATTTTCAAAAAATTTATTGCAAGAACGAATATTAGTATATACTGATTTCCACCACCAATTTTCCATAGCTGCAGCCCAATTGTTTGCAAATGCAGCTTGGTTTTCAGGTGTTAATTGGCAATTTACCACGTTTGTAACTACACCATCTACTTGAATGGGTACTGCTTCGTCTACTAATGAAGCGCTCATATACCACTGATAAGGATATGGAACACCTCTGTAAATATTAAATACAAAACCTTCTACTAAAGATGGATTAGCCCATATTGTTGCATCATCTAATTTATCTCCTGGCAATGTGTCCAAATAATCGGAACATGATGAAAGTCCTAAAAAAGAGATAAAGATGAATATAGTAAATATTTGTTTTAATGTACGTTTCATAGTTTTTAAGAATTAAAAGTTGATAGAAATACCTGTTGTAACAATTTTTTGAATAGGATAACCTGCACCGGCAAAACCTTCGTTTTTGTAATCCAATTCAGGATCGTAATCTTTCATATCGGGGGCAAAGGTTAACAAATTCATCCCTGTTAATGTAAGTCTTATTATTTTACAAGCAAATTTCTTAGAAACTTCATTAGGAAAAGTATAACCGATTTCGATATTTTTAAGTCTGATAAAGTCTGTTTTATGTAACCAGAATGTATTTTGACCAGTAGAAGACACCCAATATTCATTATTACGATCAAATGTACGAGGATAATCCATNGAAGGATTATCTGCTGTCCACCGATTATTATAGAATGATTTAAGATAATTAGTATTATTGCTTGCACTTCCTGTTTGTTGTACGTAGCGTACAGCACCAGNTTGCCCTTGTAACAAAATAGATAAATCAAATCCCTTATAATCTACATATAAATTTAATCCACTTGTCCAGGTAGGAACAGCGCTTTTATAAATACGAGTTTTGTCTTTATCATCAATTATNTTATCATCATTTATATCTTTAAAAATTATGTCTCCAGGAACAGCACCATCAATATGAGGAGTATTATTTATTTCTTCTTCAGTTTGAAAGATTCCTATCGCTTGATATAACAATGGCGAATTCATTGGATGACCTGTAATTTTCTGGTATTCGGGAATATTTGAGGCTTCATCAAAAAATAAGACTTTGTTTTTAGCATATCCTCCATTAAATCCGATACGATATTTAAAATCATTTATTTTATCACTCCATGTTAATTCAAAATCAAATCCTTTATTTCTCACTTTTCCTAAATTGATATCAGGTAAGATATCTGTTAAACCTGTAAAATCCGGTATAGATTGAGTTTGAGTGATTAATATTTTTGAACGCAAATTATTAAAGTAATCTACAGTTAAAGTTAAGCGATTATTTAACATATTCATATCCATACCCAAATCTAATTGACGTGCTTCTTCCCAGTGTGATTTCAAATATGCAGCTAAACTTTCATAATAACCTGCTTGATTTACATTATCAGAAGTTACAAAATTGTAATACGCTTTTGAATAAAGTGATAAGAACTGATATGAGGACATCTTATCATTNCCTGTTAATCCCCATGATCCTCTAAACTTCAAACCATTAATAATATTATCTATTGAACTGTTTTTCCAAAAATTTTCTTCCGAAATACGGTAGGCTGCTGAAACCCCCGGGAAAAATCCCCAACGGTTGGTTTTATAAAACTTACTTGAACCTTGATATCTCCATACAAATTCAAGTATATATTTTTGATTGTATGCATAATTTATACGTCCCAAATAATTTAACCATCTATCTACTCCAGAATTAGCACCATTTGCATACTGTTGATTATCATTTCCAAAGTTCAATTCTTCCGGAAATGATAAAGTATTATTTTTTCTCATAGCACTAAACCAGTTCATACCATTCTCAAAAGCCTCAATACCAGCTAAAAATCCAACGCTATGTTTTTCATTAAATGTATTTTGATAATTTAATAATGAATTAACCATATAGCTTTTATCCAATTCAAACTGCTGTGACAAATTCATCTCACCGCCATATTCTCCTTTAACAAGAACAGGAATTCCATCTGTATCAAGTGAAGTTCCATCCCAAGTATATAAATCATATCGCTTATTTAAATCTTTGAAATATCTTAAACCACGGTCAATTGCAGCAGTAGTTGTCCATTTAANCCCTTTTACCCAGGGGATATTTACATCTAATCTAGAAGTTAAATTAAATATGTAATTTTCTCTTAATTTATAGCCTGCTTCTGGAGTTGATTGCACTACTGGATTATGTTGTGTTGCATTATCCAAATATGGACCAGGTAATCCATTTGGCCAATACGCTGGTTTTAGGGGGCTAGCTGATTGAAGTTCATAGAATAATGTAGATGAACCTACCGGTAAAAAATTACCTTGCTCAATGCGCCCTGTGAAATCTATATCTAATGAAATGTTTTTATTGATTTTACCAATGATGTTTGTTTTTAAATCGTGTTGTCTATAATGACTTCCACTATTTTTGAAAAAACCATCTTGGTAACGTGTAGAAAGAGAGGCAAATGTTTGAACATATTCATTCCCACCCGACATCGAAATATTAGCATTGTGTTGCATTGACCAATTTTTCAATACTGCATCATACCAATTTGTATTTGGATGCTTCCAAGGATCTTCTCCACTGGCATACAATTCTATATCCTGAGCAGTGTAATGTGTTGCACTTGGATTATTTGCGTTTACCTCATTTACTAATGTTGCATATTCTGCAGCATTACACATTTCAGCTACTTTGGTTGGTCTTGTCCAGCCCACATTATAGCTGACATCTATTTTCATTTTTTCTACTTTGCCACGTTTAGTAGTAACAAGAATAACTCCATTAGCTGCTTGTGAACCATAAATTGCAGCTGAGGCGTCTTTTAGTACAGAAATATTCTCTATCGTTGTTGGATCAATACGTTCCAGTGAACGTCCNGGCACTCCATCTACAACAATCAATGGACTATTATCATTTAATGAATTAGTGCCTCTTATGTACAAAGAAGAATAATCCGCTCCCGGCTCGCCACTCTGTCCAACTACAACCAAACCTGAAATGTTACCTGCCAAAGCATTAGTTACATTCATCGCAGGGGATTTAATAATTTCATTACCGGATACTCCCGCAACTGATCCTGATACAGTACCTTTCTTCTGTGTGCCATACCCTACAACTACAACCTCACTAAGTGATTTTTCTTCGGTTTGCATCACGACATTATTCACTTGTGAAGCGGAAGTAATTTTTACTTCAACAGGAACATAACCTACATAAGAAAACGCAAGAACAGGATGAGCTACATTGGTGATACTTATTGAGTATATCCCCTCAATATTAGTAGTAACGCCCTGACTGGTTCCTTTTACAATAACAGAAACCCCAATTAGTGGTTCCCCATTAGAGTCGGTTACTTTACCCTCCGATTTCCAATTCTGAGCCATCATTGGAAAAAAGTTCAACATGAACAAAATAAGAGAGAGAGAAACTCCTCTATTCAACATTTTTTTTGTTTTCATGATATTAATAAATTAGTTTTTTAAGTTATTCAACGCAAAAATAGACTTATTTTATTTAGGCAAATAACAAAAACGTGTCAATTTATAACAAAAACATATCGAACATATTTATATTTCATTTTTAGGATATTCAATAAAAANGNAGGAAGGAAATATTGCTTTCGCGTTTGGAAGGAAGGAAAAGAATTACTGTTTATATAAATTAAATAATATCGATATAAAAATTTAATTATAATCGATACAAAAAAAGCGACTAATTATAGTCGCTTTTTTTGTTTATTTATTTTGTTCTTTTGCCCAGCTGTCTTTGAGTGAAACGGTTCGATTAAAAACCAATTTTTCAGGAGTTGAATCATAATCNGCATTAAAATAGCCNATNCGTTGAAATTGAAAATGATCCAAAGGTTTTGCATTTNCCAGAAATGCTTCCACGCGGGCATTGGTAANAACCTTTAGTGAATCNGGATTCAATAATTCACGAAAATCGCGTTCATCAGCCGATGGATCTTCTACGATGAAAAGACGATCGTACAAACGAACTTCTGCAGGTACACTGTGTTCTACAGAAACCCAATGAAGCGTTCCTTTTACCTTGCGATTGGCTTCAGGCATTCCGCTTTTTGTTTGCGGGTCGTACTCACAGTAAATTTCTTCAACATTGCCATCTGCATCCTTTTTACAACTTGTGCATTTCACAATATATGCCGATTTCAAACGAACTTCCTGTCCGGGAGTCATACGAAAGAATTTTTTAGGAGCTTCCTCCATAAAATCTTCTCGTTCAATATATAATTCACGACTGAAAGCAATTNCGTGCTTTCCCGAATTTTCGTCCTCCGGATTATTCACCGCTTCCATCATTTCCACTTTTCCTTCAGGATAATTGGTAATAATCAATTTTACGGGATTCATTACCGCGCTTACACGAGTAGCTGTTTTATTAAGCGTTTCGCGGGCAGCATGTTCCAAAAGACCGACATCAATCGTTCCGTCGTATTTGGTATAGCCGATTTTATCGATAAAATTATGAATACTCTCCGGGGAATAACCTCTACGGCGCAATCCACAAAGTGTAGGCATACGCGGGTCGTCCCAACCGCGCACTAAACCTTCCTGCACGAGCTGTAACATTTTTCGTTTACTCATCACAGTATAAGTGATATTCAAACGATTGAATTCAATTTGTCGGGGACGATAATCCGAGTCTCTAAACTGTTCAATAAACCAATCGTAAAGCGGACGATGCACTTCAAATTCCAATGTACAAATAGAATGTGTAACACCTTCAAAATAATCGGATTGTCCGTGAGCATAATCGTACATTGGATATGCTTTCCAATTATAACCCGTGCGATGATGCGGATGCGATGTAATTACNCGATACATAATGGGATCGCGAAAATGCATATTCGACGANGCCATATCAATTTTAGCNCGTAATACCATTGCTCCTTCACGGATTTCTCCCGAATTCATCTTTTCAAACAGAGCTAAATTTTCTTCAATCGGACGATTACGATAGGGGCTTTNAGTTCCCGGAACTGTTGGAGAACCTTTTTGTTTTGCTATTTCTTCTGCAGATTGTTCATCAATGTATGCTTTCCCATCCTTAATTAATTTTATAGCCAAATCCCACAATTGCTGGAAATAATCAGAAGCATAATAAACGTCTTTCCACTGATAACCAAGCCATTGAATATCTTCCATAATGGAATCAACGTATTCTACATCTTCTTTTACCGGATTGGTATCATCAAAACGCAGATTACAAATACCATTATAATCTTTTGCAATACCAAAATCGATACAAATGGCTTTGGCATGTCCTATGTGAAGATATCCGTTTGGTTCGGGCGGAAAACGAGTTTGAATACGCCCGTCGTTTTTACCCTCTGCCAAATCCTGTTCTACAATAGCTTCAATAAAATTAAGATTCTTTTCCATACTTTTAGCTGATGAGTTGATTGGTTTATCGGTTAATTTGTTAGAAAAAAATAAAATTGATTGGATGTAAAAGCCAATTAACTGTTTTACAAATTAGCCTATTAACCATTATTCAAAATAGCCTTTCATAATTCCGCGAGGAGAATTCTTGATGAACATCAAAATTTCGTCACGTTCTTTGGTTGCAGGTAATTCTGCCTGAATACGTTCAATAGCGTGTGTAGTGTTCATTCCCGAAAGATAAATATAACGATAAACATCCTGAATATCACGTATCTGTTCGTTTGTGTAGCCACGACGGCGAAGTCCGATAGAGTTAATACCGGCATAAGATAAAGGATCACGTCCGGCAGTTACATACGGAGGAACATCTTTTGTTACACGCGCACCTCCTTGAATCATCACATGTGAACCAATATGGGAAAATTGATGTACTAATACTCCTCCACTCAAAATAGCAAAATCATTAATCACTACTTCTCCTGCAAGTTGCGTGGCATTACCCATAATGATATTATTCCCAAGCACACAATCGTGCGCTACGTGACAATAAGCCATAAGCAAACAATTATCACCTACAATCGTTTTTCCTTTAGAAGCCGTACCTCTATTCACTGTAACAAATTCGCGAATAGTAGTATTATCTCCAATAATGGCTAACGTATCTTCCCCTTTAAATTTCAAATCTTGCGGAATAGCGCCAATTACAGCTCCCGGAAAAATATTACAATTTTTCCCTATTCTTACTCCTTCTAAAATAGTTACATTTGAACCTATGCGGGTTCCATCTTCAATTACAACGTTTTTATCTATCGTTACAAACGGTTCTATTACCACTGACGGTGCAATCTTTGCATCGGGATGGATATATGCTAATGGTTGTTTCATAAAAAAAGTCAGAAGTCGGAAGTCGGAAGTTTGTTAAAGATTTTATAACTATCTCCTACTTCATTCTTCTTTTTCAATATTAATAAATTATTTGTTTTTTGCTATTTGAGCCATAAATTCTGCTTCGGCAACAATTGTTCCGCCTACAAATGCATATCCACGCATGGAGGCAATTCCTCTTCNGATTTCATCNATCAGAGAAATATGGAAAATAACAGTATCGCCGGGCACTACTTTTTGACGAAATTTCACATTGTCTATCTTCATAAAATAAGTGGAATACTTTTCCGGCTCATCTAATGCCTGCAAAACCATCAATCCTCCTGTTTGTGCCATTGCTTCTATCAACATAACACCGGGAAAAACAGGTTCAGCAGGAAAATGTCCCATAAAAAGTGTCTCGTTTACTGTTATGTTTTTTACCCCTACAATATGTTTTTTGCCAACTTCAATAATTTTGTCCACCATTAAAAAAGGCCATCGATGGGGAAGCATTTTTCGAATGGCAACCGTATCTAAAACAGGGGGAATACTATCATCATAAACAGGAGCTTGTATTTCTTGTTTTTTTAACTCTCTCCTTATAAATTTAGCAGCATTTGTATTTGCTTTGTGTCCGGGATAATATGCAATTACTTTTCCCTGAATTTGTTTCCCTATTAAAGCTAAATCTCCTATTACATCTAATAGTTTATGACGGGCAGGTTCATTATTGAATTTCAAATCTCCGCTTAAATAACCCATTCTTTCTGCCGAACGATGCGGTTGTTTCATCAAATCCGCTAATTTGTCCAAATCTGATTGAGACATAATTTCATCGTAAATTACAAGAGCATTTTCCAGATCGCCGCCTTTAATTAAATTTTGTTCCAATAAAAAACGTATTTCACGAACAAATACAAATGTTCTTGACTCGGAAATTTCTGTTCCATAATCCTCCAGATTATCCAAACTTGCCGATTGGTTAGACAATACAGGGGAATTATAATCCACATGTACATCTACACTGAATTTGTCATCCGGCAAAAGAATAATTTTTGATTTGGAATTAGGTAAATTATATTCTATTTTTTTTCTTACTATGAATAATTCTCTATCTTCATCTTGTTCTTCGGTTCCTGCCTCGGTTATTGAACTATAAAAATATTTTGCGCTCCCGTCCAAAATAGGAAATTCGGGAGCATTTACTTCTATTAAGCAATTATCTATACCGCAAGCATATAAAGCAGACATAGCATGCTCAATAGTGGAAATTTGAAAATCGCCCCGTTGCAATACCGTTCCGCGTGTAGTTTCAGTAACATAATCCGCTAANGCTTGAATCTCAGGTGTTTCAGGCAAATCGATTCTTCTTATTCTGATTCCGGTATTTACAGCGGCGGGTGAAAAACGAATATGGATATCGAGACCGGTATGTAATCCTTTTCCGGATAATTCAAACGATTTTTTTAGTGTTTTTTGAAAAGCCATTTTATTTAGTTTACAGTTTGTAGTTTGTAGTTGTAGTTCACAGGTTATAATCTTCGCGACTTCGCGCTATAAACTATTGACTACTTACTATTGACTATTTTTTTNAGTTCTTCTACTTGTTTTTGGAGCTCATAAATAGTTTTTTGTAATTCCGGGAGNTTTTTATAAACCACCGAAGAGCGGCGGAAAATTCCTACTGGAACGGCAGGATAACCTTGCAT
The DNA here is from genome assembly GCA_900498215.1 of uncultured Paludibacter sp. Taxonomy (GTDB): domain Bacteria; phylum Bacteroidota; class Bacteroidia; order Bacteroidales; family Paludibacteraceae; genus UPXZ01. The sequence continues at coordinate 951,085 of LR026962.1, forward strand.
AATACTATTTGGTTCTTTTATTGAATTAGGAACTCCTGTTTGCGCACCAAACGTACATCCATCCGCTATTTCAATATGTCCGGCTATGCCTACCTGACCCGCAAGAACACATTGTTTACCTATTTTAGAAGAGCCTGCTACACCCGATTGTGCCGCAATTACCGTATTTACATCTATTTCTACATTGTGTGCTATTTGCACCAAATTATCCAATTTCACACCTTTACGTATAATGGTGCTTCCCAATGTAGCTCTGTCAATGGTAGTATTTGCGCCAATTTCCACATTATCTTCCAAAATAACATTACCTATTTGCGGAATTTTTTTGTAGGTTCCATCCGCTGAAGGAGCAAAACCAAAGCCATCGGCGCCAATTACTACTCCTGCATGAATGACACAATTGTTTCCAATAATACAATCTTTTTCGATAATTGCTCCTGCGTGAATAACACAATTTTCTCCCACTTTTACATTTTCTCCAATATAAGCATTAGCATCAATGGAAGTATAATTGTCTATTTCNGCATTTTCACCCACATAAACAAACGGAGCTATATATGCATTTTTTCCTATTTTAACCTTATCCGAAATATAAGCTAAATGCGAAACGCCTACCTTTTTCGGTTTATATTGTTCCACCATATAAAGCAGTTTTGCCAACGCTTCATACGAGTTATCTACTTTTATAAGAGTGGCTTTTACCGGTTTTTCGGGAATAAAATCTCTATTTACAAGAACAATGCTTGCTTCACTCTCATATAAATATTGATTGTATTTAGGATTTGAAAGGAAACTCAATGTTCCNGATTTTCCTTCTTCTATTTTAGAAAAAGTANTTACCTTTACTGATGAATCACCTTGAATTTCGCCTTGCAAAAAATCGGCAATTTGTTGAGCTGAGAACTCCATAAAATATTTCTAAAAAAATTAGGGTGCAAAAATACGAAAGAATTTTGAATTTTTATGATATTACAACGGTATTTCTACTTTTATTATCGTTAATCGTTTGAAATACAGTCATTTTATGTTTTATAATAACACAAATAATGCTTTTCCACTTTTTTGGTAAGCACTTCTATGTTCAGCATATCCGATGCTACTGCCACATCTTTTACGGTTCCGTCTTTTTGTAAAATGTTGATATTATCGTCTTTAGCGTCGTAAGTGTCGGTAGAAACAATTTCTTCTCCAATGAAATATTCCGCTTCGTGTTGTGAGATTTTAAACTGCTGCTGATATTTTTCTAACCACTCCGCTTTATGTAATTTCCCTGTACTTTTATCGGTCAAAATTTCCACTTTAAATAACTTGCGATGAATAAAATTATTACAGAGCGTTGAAAGTACAAAATCAGCGTGTTGTGTCCACATTTTTATTGAAGAGAAAATATCGGAATCGTCTAATAATGCAAAATGTTCCAACGCTTCGGTCGAGCTTTCAAAATCGGCTTTTGTAATATCCCGATAAAGAAAATACTTCAAAGCCGAAGGAGCAAAAAGTTCCACGCCTGACGATGCCAGTTCTTTGGCGCGTTTCAGGATATTCGTCAACATTTTTTCCGCAGCCACCGAAGTTTTATGCAAGTACACCTGCCAATACATTAATCTTCGCGCAACCAGAAATTTCTCGATGGAATAAATCCCTTTGGCTTCCACCACTAATTTTCCCTCGTGAATATTCAACATTTTAATAATACGCGACGCTCCTATAATTCCTTCGCTTACTCCGCAGAAAAAACTATCCCGGCTCAAGTAATCCAACCTGTCCATATCCAGTTGACTCGAAACAAGTTGATGTAAAAACGCTTTGTGGTATTGATTAGTGAATATTTGAATTGCCAAATCAAGTTTCCCGTCAAAATCCCGATTGATTTTACGCATCATCATCAGCGAAATGTCTTCATGATGAATATCGTTTACCAATGTATTTTCAAGTGTGTGNGAAAAAGGTCCGTGTCCGATGTCGTGCAACAAAATAGCGGCTTTCACAGCGTTTTCCTCNTCTTTGGTAATATCTTCTTCCACCAAACGCAATTGATGAATGGCTTCACCCATCAAATACATAGCGCCCAAGGAGTGCAGCAATCGTGTATGTTGCGCCCCGGGATAAACGAACGACGATAATCCGAGCTGCTTTATACGATTCAACCTTTGAAAATAAGGATGTTGTATCAAATCGTACAGAAAATCGTTCGGTATACTGATAAATCCAAAAACAGGATCGTTAATGATTTTACGTTTCATACTTTAATAAGCTGTGAGCTGTGAGCCGTGAGCTGTGAGCGTTGAGTATTTGAACTGTGAGTAGAGCAACAGATTTCCGTCTTCTGTCTTCCCACTACAAACTTCCCAACACATCCGTCAGCCACAGCCAGCAATTTTGTGTAGATGAAATGCTTAAACGTTCATCGGGAGAATGTACGCCACGCATATCAGGACCAATAGAAATCATATCTAAATCGGGATATTTTTCCAAGAAAAGTCCACATTCCAAGCCGGCGTGGATGGCACGCACCTTCGCTTTTTTATCGAACAATCGCTGATAACTTTCTTCCGCTTTCTTCAAGATTTCAGAATTCAAGTTTGGTTTCCAACCGGGATAACCATCGCCGTGCGATACTTTAGCGCCCATTAAACGAAAAACAGTTTCCACCTGATACATTATATCATATTTTGCACTTTCCACCGAACTGCGCTGACTGGTAACTATTTCCACCTTATCTTTTCCTTTCATTTTTACCGAAGCCAAATTGGTAGAAGTTTCCACTAATCCGGGCATATCCGCGCTCATTTCTTTAATTCCGTGCGGACAAGCGTAAATGGCATTCAATATTTTTTCCGTACTTTTTTTCGTCATCGTGTGTTTTGGAATATCTTCCGAATGCAGTTCAATACGCATTTTGGTTTCTACGGCAGCGTGTTCTTGTTCCAATTCGCCAGCAATGTGGTTAAAAATAATTCTCACCTGCTCTTTATCTTCAAAAGGAACACAACAAACTGCAGACGCTTCACGAGGAATAGCATTACGCAGATTTCCTCCATCGATTTTTACCAACAATAAATCCAATTCATTGTACATATTCCAGAGAATGCGATTCAGCAATTTATTGGCATTGGCAAGATGCTTGTCAATATCATCGCCGGAGTGTCCCCCTTTTAGTCCCGTAACAGAAACGGAGAAAGCAAAATAATCTTTGGGAGTATCTTTTATTTTATATTTGAAGTCGGCAACGGTATCGATTCCGCCCGCACACCCCACAAAAATTTCGCCGTCGTCTTCCGAGTCGAGATTGATTAATGTTTTACCTGTCAGGAAATTTTCTTCCAACGCGAACGCACCGGTTAAGCCGGTTTCCTCATCTGTAGTAAACAAACATTCCAATGCCGGATGTTGTAAATTCTCGGAAGCCAATATTGCAAGCATCATTGCCATCCCAATGCCGTTGTCGGCGCCAAGCGTGGTTCCTTTTGCCTTAACCCAATCATCTTCTATATAAGTTTCGATAGCGTCTTTTTCAAAATCGTGTTTTACATCGTTGTTTTTTTCACACACCATATCCATATGCGATTGTAAAATAACGGTGGGCTTATCTTCATATCCGGAAGTAGCCGGTTTGGTAATCAACACATTCCCTGCATTGTCTGTTTTGGCAGGAAGATTCATTTTTTCTCCAAATTCTTGCAAATAAGCGCGAATCTTATCTTCTTTTTTTGATGGACGCGGAATTTGTGTGATTTCATGGAAAAAGTTCCAAACGATTTGCGGTTCGAGATTTTTCATTTTAATATATTTTAATTTCTACATATAACAATAAAAGTACAAGTTTAGTTAATTGCGTTAAAAATAAAGATTATCTAAATTGTTTTATCAGTTGTCTTATTGTTAATTATTTACATTTATTTACATATCGTTCTAATTTATAGAATATCTAATGTAAAAACAAAAGTAGTTAAAAAAAATTACTATTAAAATTTATCACGTTTAATTTGACTACAATTAAGAGGTTATCCAAAAAGCGTATTTAATTTCCGGATAATCTCTTTTACTTTTGTAACTTATAATCTACGTTAAATCCACCAACACCTTAATTACTTTTTCAGCGTTTATTGCTGTTTGAAACGCCTCTTGAATGTTGTCCAGTTTATATACCTTGCTTACAATATTGCCTATATTATTCATTCTCCCGCTGTTGATATTACGTACAACACTTTTCATATCTTCTTTTGTATAACCGCTTGCACCAATGATTTGTACTTCCTTCGACATAATTTGATAGAACGAAGTCGGTACTTCGGTTTTATAAACAGCTATTATACTGATTTTTGTACCCGATTTCACAATTTTCATCACTTCTGTAATTAAAAACAATGCACCTGCGGCATCAACAAAAATATCTACATTCGGAAATTTTTGCCCATAAACGTCTGCCTCTCCGAAAATTGCGGTAAGTCCTTCCTGCAAGGATGTTTCGGAGGTATTGAGTGTTTTTGCACCCAGCGATTTTGCCACGTCGAGCCGCCAGGCATCTTTATCGACAACACATACATTTTCAATGCCTTCCGCCATTAAGCTTGCAGCCGCACCCAAACCAACCGCGCCGGCGCCTAACACTACAATATTATCGCTCTTTTGCGGGTTAGAGCGAAATGCACCGTGCCTGCCAACGCTTATCGGCTCTACTAATGCGGCAATTTCGGGCGGAACATTTTTATCAATCTCATAAAGATTGTAATCCAAAACGGCATCTTCAATCACAATGTATTGCGAAAATGCACCGCACATCAATGATTCGCGTCTACCGACACGTTTAGCTGTGATCGGATTAACCGCCGCAATCATTCCCTTATAAATTGATGACGACACTTTTTCACCAATTTCCACAACTTCGCCCACCATTTCGTGTCCCATTTCCGCACCGTAGGCAATGCCCATATTTGTTGAGCCCGATCTAACAATTGGAGTATCGGTTCCGCAAATACCTCCNCGTAAATTACGCAGTAAAACATCATTTTCACCTATCGTCGGGATAGCTCTTTCTTCCACGGAAATCCTGTCTCCGTAATATATAGCTGTTTTCATTCTGTTAACTCTTTATAAATTAAATAAATATTGTATCAGTTAACCCCCAATACATTTGTAAGAATTTGTTTTATTTTCAGATAAACTGCTATTTATTAGCATTCTACATATTTAACTCCTCCGGTCGTTCCCTTAAAATAAGGGGACATTTGGGTCGTGCACTTCCAACTCTTTCCTTTTGGTAAAGGGAAGTACCCGCCAGCCGGCGGGGGAAGGGTTATATTCAAAGAAACAAATTGATTATACTTTTTCAAATGCACTACGAGTAACTTATATAATCCTTAACGGTTAAACCCTATAATTCTTTCTTATTGATTTGTTTCCATTCCGCCAATTTCATCAAATAAGCTGTTGACGCCTCGGAATATTGGTCGCGTGATTGCTGCAAAAGGTTTTGCGCGTCGAGCAAGTCGGACAAGATCGTAATTCCGGCGTTGAAGTTATTTTCACTTATTCGTAAATTTTCTTGGGCTACCGAAATGGATTTACGCGCAATCAATACTTGTTTGTATGCTTCTTGCAACTCATTGTCCGTTTGTTTCATTTGAATCCGTAATAAATCGGTTTTCTCCTGTTTGGTATTTTCCGCTTTCTGCAATTCAAGTTTTTTACGTTTGATGGCGTGCGAACCTCCCCACCAATCTGAGATAGGAACAGAAAGAGTGGCAAACGCTACTCCAAAATTCTTTTTTTGTTCCGTTTGCATGCCCAAATCCATTTTAACCCAGTTATAGCCGGCGCCCACGGCAAGTGTTGGCAGGTGTTTGCCTATTTCCATATCTTTCTGCAAACGCGCCACGTCCACCGATTTTTCCAACAATTTATATTCGATACGATTTTCCACTTTATCGGCTTCGTCTGTGAGCGGATGCGGCGAAAGAAGTGTCTCCATATCCGGAGCCCCTATTTCAAAATTCGTGTCGGTAAGCCCCAGATGTTGAGCTAAAGCCATTTTGATAACTGTTAAACCGTTTTCCAGTTTGAGTTTGCCACTCGCGGGTTTGTTCTGTTCGAGTTCTATCCGTAGCAGATCATTGCGCGTAGTCAATCCCGCCTCAACAGAAACACTTACATCGCTGTGAATACGGTCAAGCATCGTTTCAACACTTTCAATGGTTTTTAGTTTTTCCTTTAACGAAACAATTTGCCAAAAATAACGCTCTGTGGTAAGNAATACNTCGTCTTCAGTCATTTGTTGCTGCATTTTACTAACTTCCCATCCCGCTTTAGCAAGTCGGTTGCCATTNANAATTTGNCCGCCCGCAAAAATGGGTTGTGTTGCCATTACACCTCCAATAAGGTTATTTTTTATCATATCTACGGTTGCTTTATCGTTGGGCGCAGGATAACCTGTTTCTACGGTTTGCGTAAGCAACGGTTTTTCCATTACCACTCCCGCACCGGTAGCGCTGACCGAAGGAAAAAAGTTGGTAAATGTCTCCTTTTTCTGCTGTTCTGCAATTGCAACCGATATTTCAGCGTTTTTCGCCTGAATATTGTTTTTCAATGCNAATTCCTTGCACTTTTCCAAAGTGAGAATTTGCTGCGAAAATGCAGGGCAAACNATTATTACACCCAATAAAAATGATATTACTATTTTCTTCATCATAATTCGTTATCGTTAATTATTAATTAAAACTTTGTCTTCTTTTTTGAAAAACATCCAGTATGCTACAGGAAGCACTGTAACGACAANTACCATCGAAATCATTGTACCAAAGAAGATTACCGTACCCATCGGCGCCCAAAACGGACTTTTACTGATTATCATCGGAAGTACACCCATAGAAGCACAAGCGGAAGTAAGGAATATAGGACGCATACGGCGTTTTCCTGCATTGATAGCGGCTTCACGTACCGAAAGTTTTTGTTCCTTACGCTGTTTTTCAATAAAATCAAACATAATGATACCGTTACGCACAATAATTCCAATAAGACTGATAATACCCAACATGGAAGTTACGCTGAAATCAATGCCCATAATCCACACCCCGAAAGCAGCGCCAAATAACGCCANCATGGACGCGCTCAGTACAAAAAACGCACGGCTTACTTTCAGAAAATGGAAGGTCAAAATCAAAAATATAATCACTATGGCTATCAATATCGCCATCATCATCGGATTAGCCACTTCCTTTACCAATTCAGGTTCGCCTCCATATTCATAAGTAACTCCGGCAGGCAGTGAAGGAATTATTTTTGAATCCATAAAGGAGTAAAGTTTTGTATTTACCTCATCGGGGGTAACCTCGCGTTTTATATCCGCCATAACCGAAAGCATCCGCAACCCTTTTCGATGGGTAATTTGTCCTTCTGTCCATTCGGGTTTTACAGAAGCAACCTGCCGCAGAGGCACACTCGCTCCCAACATACCCGATACTTCCACATTATCCAAATCATTAAAGTTGGGTTGTGTGTTGTCCGGCTGAATATGGATAGGCACAGCATAATTTCCTTCCCAAAGGGTGGAGATATCCATTCCCGTCAAACCTGANGANATACCCAATTCGGCGGTTGCTTTAGTGATGCCCAAACGACCCGCTTCCACCGGATCCAATTCTATTTTTGCTCCGGGCTGCAATTGATCGAAACTGGTGCGTACCCACAAACACTCATCCAGGGTATTGAGGTAATTGGTAATTTTTTCACCTTGCGCTTTTAGTTCATTGATATCGTCGCCATAAAGACGTACTTCGACAGGAGCATCCACCGCCTGAAAATCCAATTGTTTAAATCTAACGTACGCTTCGGGAAAATAGAATGCGTAACGGGTCGCGTATTCATCAAGAATTTCAAAAGTCGCTTTATTCGATACCGTATTCACAATAAACTGTCCATAAGCTTTTGAAGGCATATTGGGAGCATANACTATATGNAAACGGGGCGAACTNTCNCCAACAAAGGCAGTAACCGATTTTACACGGGGATCNCGACGTAGAATATTTTCGAGACTGTCGCAAATGAAAGCTGTTTTCTCAATCGGACTTCCTTGCGGCAGATAAATTTCAACGGCAAACGAATCGCGTTCGGCAATAGGCATCATACGTTGCGGCAAAATTGAGGAAAGCAAAATACCGATAACAATGCTTGCCAATGCTATACCCATAGTAGTTTTAGGATAGGCAAATGCTTTATCCAACAACCATTCATAACCATGTTGAATATAATCAAGAATATTACGACGTTCTTTTTTCCCTGCTATTACCCGTTCTCTTTTAGCCTGGAAAATTCCTTTTTTTATCAGGATAAACTGTAAAATGGGAATAATAAGCACNGCNACAATTAACGAAATGCCNAGNACAATACTTACGGTGTAAGGGAAGAATTCCAGAAAATCGTAAATTTGCCCTGTNTTGGTTAGCAAAAGCGGAAAGAATGTGATACTGATAGCGAGTGTCGCCGAAAAAATGGATTTAAAATATTCTTTCGCACTCTCAATGGAAGCGGTTTTACGATCCATTCCATTATCCAATTTATCGACGTAACTATCCACAATTACTACGGAATTATCCACAATCATCCCCAATACGACTATTAAAGCCGCCAAGGTGATCATATTCAACGGAATACCCGATACAAACATAATAGCCAAAGAAATGGCGATGGAAATGGGAATAGATGTTGCAGAAACCACAGCCACGCGGAAAGGCAACAAAACCATCGTTACCAAAATCACAGCGAGGATTGCCATTAAAAGTTCTTTCAAGAAAGTATTGATTGATTCATCCACTATTTTGGGCTGGTCGGCAATACGATAAACGTTTACACTTTCGGGCAAATCCTTTTGGAATGTCGTCAGGACTTTATCCACTTCCTTGCCGAAGACAATCACATTGGCTTCGTGACGTACTTCTACCGAGAGTAAAATACATTTTTTGCCGTTATAAGTAATATAACTTTCAGCTTTGGGATATTCGCGTACAACGCGGGCAATATCTTTCACACGAACCACGTCCCCTTGCGGACTGGAGAAAATGATTTGGTCGGCAATTTCCTGTTCGGTACGAAAACTTTGGGAAATATGAATCGGCGCATCTATCTGAGCGTTTTCCAATGTGCCGCTCGATGTAGTGAAACCATGCGCAAACAAGTTAGCCATCAGCATTTTTTGTCCTATACCATAAGCGGTAAGTTTATCATTGTCGAGGTAAAGCGTTATTTGTTCTTTTTGACTTCCAAAGCGCCGTACATTGGCAACACTTTCAACACAGCGCANGCGATCTTCCAATCCATCCGCGTAACCGTCCAATTCNCGATANGTTTTATCGTTCGATTCGAGCGCTATCAATAACGACGACACNTCGCCAAAATTATCGTTTGCTATGACTGCCATCACACCCGAAGGCAGCGATGATTTGAACAGGTTGATGCCATGTTTGATTTTAGCCCAAACCACATCTTTATTCCTGACATTATCGGCAAGTTCTACAAAAATGTACGAAACTCCGTCTTTTGATACCGAGTGCGTTTTTTCGCGATTTACTTCCACAAAAGTGAAGAGGTAACGTTCGAGCGGTTTTGTAAGTTGTTGTTCCACCTCNAGTGAATTTGCACCCGGATACACTCCCACTACCACCCCTTGCCGGATAGTAAATTCGGGTTGTTCCTGTTTAGGCATAACTACAAGCGAATAAATTCCTGCTATAACAAGTAATGCTGTCAACAACAACATCGTTTTGCGGTTGTGCATAGCCCATTCTATAATGCCTTTTTTCTTTGGGCTATTATTTATTTGATTTTTTTGATCCATCTTATTTCGTAATTCGTAATTTTTATTTTACAATAGAAACATTCATATTTTCGCT